>CAVHFU010000025.1:0-20905 GCA_963635575.1 bacterium
TTTGAAATCTTCATCATAACTTTTATATTGTCTTGCCATAGACACACCTCATTTCCTTAATTTGATATTATACCATATCGTTCGAAATTTCGTGTCTATGTATCTATACTAACACCAGCTTCTATATTATAACCTGTTTCATTATGAATACGTTCACTCATTTCATGCGCAGAAGCATTTGTGAATGATAGTACTAAAATTTCTTCGGGTTTGCATTTGTTAGTTTTCAAGAGAAACTTAATCTTCCCAATTATTGTTGTAGTTTTGCCAGTCCCTGCTCCAGCAATTACAAGATGATTATGTGCTTCTTTTACAATGCAGGTCATTTGCTGGTGGTCCAGTTTTTGCCCTTCAACTAACCCGATCAAATTATAACCTGTTTGAATCAGTTCGTTTATAACCTTATTATTATGCATTGTAATTTTATCATTCAATGAGTTTGCATTATTAAATAATTGTATATGGCAATTTATTAATTTTTGAAAATTAGCTGCATTTTTAAATTTACGGATATTATTAAATGCACTATTGATAATAAGAGGTGTGTTTTTCTCATACCACTTCTTTGCTTCAGTAGATGAAATAAGAGAGTGTTGATCGTTAAAAATTGATTTTAATTCTTCAATGGCAATAGTGATCTGATTTATAAGGTTGTTACATAATTCGTTTTGTAGTTGTTTTTTTCTTCTATATTTTTCTATTATATTTTTTATAATTTCCATAAAATTGTATACCCCTTAAATTAAAATATATTTGTTTAATAATATAAAAAAGCCGTAATCTATTTTGGACTTTTATAGTATATCACAAAGCCAACAACTTTCAAAGGCGTTGTGCAGTATAAAGCAAATATAAAAGCACAAATACAAACCTAATTTTTAATGAAGATTTGTATTTGTGCTTGATATGGTGCGGATAACAGGACTTGAACCTGCACGATTTCTCATATGAACCTGAATCATACGCGTCTGCCGTTCCG
This sequence comes from bacterium, assembly GCA_963635575.1. Classification (GTDB taxonomy): domain Bacteria; phylum Bacillota; class Clostridia; order TANB77; family RGIG9151; genus RGIG9151. The sequence goes on from CAVHFU010000025.1 coordinate 980, forward strand.
CCATATCCGCAATTTTTTGGTCGGAGTGACGGGATTCGAACCCACGACCTCTTGGTCCCGAACCAAGCGCGCTACCAACTGCGCTACACCCCGATAATTTAACGTAATTAATTTTACAACCTTTTTTTAAATTAATCAATACTTTTTTGAAGCATACTTACCAAATTGACTAATAGTCACATTTATGGTAAAATATTAGCATAAAATCCAATACAAATAAACCATTAATATGAAAGGTTGGTCAAAAGCGAGATTATGCTAAATCTCAGACGTGCTGAAAAAGATCTTAGATCTGCATTTTTTGCGGTATCAGATTTGCTTGGAGTAAGTAAAGAAAAAATAGAGTTCTTTGTTAATCGAGACATAATAAAATCGATCGAAAAAGATCGGAAGAAAATGCAGGTACCTCTTAGAAGGTTGAAGTGGTACTTGGAAGTAAGTTTTCCGGAGTACAAGGTGAGCGGAAGAATAAAATCCCTCACTTCGATACTCGGGAAATTTATGAAAGAGAGAACCTTGCTAGACACCTTCGGGTTTAAAATAATAATCCCGTCTGGTGAATGTGAGGAGGAAGACGTAAAGAAGTGCTACCAGGTTAAAGATTGGGTAGAACAGAATTTCAGGATAATTTCCGGAGAATATGATGATCGAATTAAAAATCCTAAACCTAGTGGATATCAAGATTTAAAATTAGTCGTGGAGTATAATGAGTTAATGGTTGAATTCATTATACAAACAGAAAGGATGTATCTTGATGCTAAAGAGGGGTCACAGTCTCATCAAGAGACATACCCATGGAAGTATCATCCGGCAATTATAAGTTTGCCGGAAAGGTATAAAGAAAAAGAAATTTAAAAAATGACTCCGCTATAGGGCGGAGCCATTTTTTTGCTTTGGCGGAGAGGGCGGGATTCGAACCCGCGTGTGGTTGCCCACAAACTGATTTCGAGTCAGCCCCGTTATGACCACTTCGATACCTCTCCACGAACAAGAACAATTATAGAGAAAATTAATGGCTTTGTCAATAAAGGCAGATTACGAAAATTAAACATTGGTTACTTTTTTGAATAAGCTTAGTGCATTTTGAACAGTAATGTTAGAAATTTCATCAGTAGAGATATGCTTAATTTCAGCAATTTTTTCAAGTATATATTTAATATACATTGAATTATTTCTGCTGCCACGAAGAGGCATAGGAGTGAGATATGGTGCGTCTGTTTCTACTAGAATTCTGTCAAGTGGAACATACTCTAATACATCAATAGCCGTTTTAGCATTTTTAAAAGTAATAGGCCCGTCAAAGCCGAGAAAATAACCCAATTTTAAAAATTCCTTTGCGGTTTCAACAGAACCGGAAAAACAATGAATTACACCACCTTTAATAGAAGGAGTTCTTTTTAAAACATTTAATGTATCAGCATGAGCTTCGCGGTTATGAACAACAATAGGCAAGTTTAATTTATTGGCAATTTCAATTTGTTTCTCAAAATATTCAATTTGAAGCTCCTTTGGTGCAACATCATAATGATATTCAAGACCTATTTCACCAATGGCAACAACTTTAGGATGCTGGGCCAGTTCTTCTATTTTGGCTAAGCTTTCTTCCTTATATACTTCTTGTGGCTGTATACCAACAGCAGCATATATATAGTCATATTTTTCAGCAAGTTCAATAGAAAATTTAGATGTTTTGATATCAATTCCTTGATTTATAACACATTTAACATCATTTTTTGGAAGAGCATTTAAGAGCTCATCTCTATCTTCATTAAATGCTTCGTCATCATAATGAGCATGAGTATCAAATATATTCATATAAAATCCTCCTTATATAATTATAAAAAATACCCCACATATCCCTTTTAAAAAGTAATTTATTTTTTGGCCTATGCACTATGTGTTTCAAGCCAGAGAAGTAGACAGCGGGTTGCACGAAGTGCCCGGCGAACTTTGAAATTGGTACAATGAAATGGGGCAAAACAAATAAATTACTTTTTAAAAGGGATATGTGGGGTATTTTTTAGTATATAGCATATTTAATTATCGAGTTTCATAGAAACTAGTTTACTAATACCCTTTTCCTCCATTGTGATACCATAAACAGTATTTGCAGCTTCCATTGTACCTTTTCTGTGGGTAATTATGATAAATTGAATGGAGTCTGAGAATTTTTTCACATAATCGGCAAATCTATATACGTTAACATCATCTAGAGCAGCTTCAATTTCATCTAAAACACAGAATGGTGAAGGGTTAATCTTCAATATTGAAAATAGAAGTGCAATAGCGGTAAGAGCACGTTCACCACCGGAAAGCAACATCATATTTTGAAGTTTTTTGCCAGGAGGTTGAACCTCAATATCTATTCCGCTTTCTAAAACATTTGATTCATCACACAATTTAATATTAGCAGTACCACCGTTAAATAGTTCAGCAAATACAACTTTGAAATTATCATTTATGATAGAAAATTTCTCTAAGAATTCTTTTTTCATAGTAGAAATCATATCATTTATAACCTTCTTCAATTTTTCTTCCGAATCGGTCAAATCCTGCTTTTGTGCAGACATAAAGTTAAAACGCTCATTAACATTTTTATATTCCTCAATTGAATCTACGTTTATACTGCCAAGATTTTTAATATCATTTTTTATATTAGCAACAGAAGAAGATATTTTTGAAGGATTACCTAAATCTTGTTTTAAGGCTAGGGCAGAAGAGTACGTAATTTCGTAATCCTCCCAAATCTTATTATTAATATTTTCAAAGTCCAAATCCAACTTCATTTTTTTCATTTCTTCTTTTGAAATTTTATTTTTAGCATCTTCAATAGCACGAATGTCATCTCCCATTAATTCTTCTAATGAAGTCAAAGCATCATTCAAACTATTTTTTCCCTTTTCAGTTTCTTCAAGTTTTGAAGTTGTATCTAAGATTTCATTATTAATCGCATTAATTTTATTAGAACTGTTACTTTGAGTATTTTTCAGCTTTTCTATTTCTAGTGATAGTTTATTAATTTCTTCATTCTTTTTATTATTCGAATTTTCAGTTTCAGTGATATCATTATCAACTCTGTCTATAATTTCATTGATAGATGCTTCACTCTCATCGAAAGATGATATAGATATTTTATAATTTGTTATATCTTGAGCTAAATTATCTCTGATTTCCATCTTTTCTTTGTTATTTTGCTTGAATTTTTCAACATCAACTTGAATTGCAGAAATTTTTTCATCAATTTCAGTGATTTCTTTTTCAAGTTTAGTTGTTTCACCAGTAAACTCTGAAATTTGTACAGAAAGCTGACTTTTTTCAATTTTGATATTTTTAATCTTTTCTTCGTTTTGGTTTATTGTGTTTTGTAACGAAGATAATTTTTCCTTTTCAGAAGCATATAATACTTCTTTTTTTCTAAATTCTTCTGATAATTCTATGCCACTTTGTTTTACTTTTTTGTATTCTTCATTTATACTATCAGCAGAAGAAGTAGCATTTTTTAATGTTTTATTTAATTCTTCAATTTCTTTTTCTAATTCGCTTATTATTCTTCCACGACTAAGTAAACTGTCAGTTTTAACTTTTTGGCTTCCGCCGGACATAGAACCGGCAGTATTTACAACATCTCCGGCTAAGGAAACAATTCTATATGAGCCTAAGTTTTGTTTAGACAAATTTACTGCATTTTCCAGAGTATCAACTATTACTGTTTTACCGAGCAAACTTGATAATATATTTTCATATTTGTTATTGAATTTTATAAGGCTAGTTCCTATTCCTATAAACCCAGCGCATTTAGAAATTTTGTCTATATTTTTTAGTTCCTCAGAAGGTTTATATGAAGTTATAGGGAAGAACGTAGCACGTCCTGCATTTTTTTCCTTTAAAAATTCTATTGCTTTTTTGGCATCCTCTTGGGATTCTGTAACTATATTTTGCAAATTACTTCCTAAAGCTACTTCAAGTGCAACTTCGTATTGTTCCTCAACTGATATTAGCTTTGCAAGTGTTCCACATATTCCTTTACTAAATTCTTTATTTTTTTCACATTCATCTAAAATAGCTTTAACACTTCTAAAATAACCTTCATTATTTTTTTCGGTGTCAGATAAAAGCTTATGCTTTGTTGTTTTGATATTTATTTCAGACGATATACTATAAACTTCTTTTTCCAAAGATTTTAATCGAGTTTCAAAATTTAATTCCTCATTTTTTGTTGATTGAAATTTATTAGAAATTTCTTTTAATTCACGAGAAATAGAAGATAACGCATCGTTGCCATCTTCAAGTTGCATTTTTAATTTATCATTTTCAGAGATAGTATTAGAAAGCTTATTTATAATTTGTTCATCTCTGTTTATAGAATTATTTTTCATTGTTAAAGTTGTATTTAACTTAGATTTTATTTCTGATTTTTCATTCATAAAATCGATAATGCTTGTTTTCATATTTTCTATTTTTAATTCTTCACTAGTTAGTGTAGCTATTATCTTACTTAATTCTTCTTCTTTTTCGGCTAAATAGTTAGAATAAGATAATTTTTGTGTACGCAAAGTTTCAATTTTTTCCGTACGTTTTGCTTTCTCATCGTTTAATTCTTGTATCTTTGCAGTATTTTCTTGTATTTCAGATTTTAATCTTTCAATACTTAAGGTGTTATTTGAAATCTTTTCTGAGAAAAGGCTTAATTCAGAATTTATTTTTTCAATGGAATTACGTTTCTCAAAAATTATCTTTTTATATAAATCAGATTGCTCGGTAAATTTATTTATTTTTTCTTTAAGTTCAGTCTTTTTATTAATAGAACCTTCAGAATTTCTCATTTTTAATTTTAATTCTTGATTAAGTTCTATTAAATGTGCTTCAGCTTGTTCTATCTGAGATTTTAGTTTTTCACTTTCAGATAAGAACAAATTTATTTCTAAAACTTTTAATTGCTCACGCAATGCAAGGTACTTTTGTGCTTTTTCTGATTGAGATTTTAGAGGAGCTAGTTGAGAGTCTAATTCTGTTATGATGTCATTAATTCTAGTTAAATTTTGAGTAGTTAGTTCTAATTTTTTTTCAGCCTCTATTTTTCTAGCTTTATATTTAGATATACCGGCAGCTTCTTCAAAAACATTACGTCGTTCCTCGGAATTATTAGATAATATCTCATCTATTCTTCCTTGACCGATAATAGAATAGCCGTCTCTGCCTGTACCCGTCCCCATAAACAATTCAACAATATCTTTTAAGCGACAAGCAGAACGATTTATAAAGTATTCGCTTTCGCCACTTCTATAAACTCTACGCGTTACAGCCACTTCACTAAAGTTAACTGGTAATTTTCCTTCTGAGTTATCTAGAGTTAAGGTGACTTCAGCAAAATTAAGTGCTTTTCTGTTCTGAGTACCCGTAAAGATAATGTCCTCCATTTTTCCACCACGAAGTGATTTCGCACGTTGTTCACCAAGAACCCAACGAATAGAGTCGGAAACATTACTTTTGCCACTACCATTAGGCCCGATAACAGTAGTTATACCGGGTCTAAATTCAAATATTGTTTTATCTGCAAAGGATTTAAAACCTTGAATTTCTAACTTTTTTAAATACATAATTTATTTACTCCTAAAACTACATCAAGCCATATTTTCTTTTACTGCCTTTTAATGTATTAGTACAAAATTGTTCCCAAATAGGGTATTCTTTAGCGCTAGTTCTTACAACTTCACAGGTGTAATAATTTCCGGCTTGAGACTGTGTTTTTATAAATCTTACAATGTCATTTTCAGAAAGTACCATTTTTTGAAGTTTATCGGAAAAGATTATAAATGTGTTCTCACCTTCTCTTTGGAATATCTTTGCGTTATCGTCAGTAATAGTTGTATTAGGTTCTAATGTATCTATTATTTCAAATTTACAAGTCCTTAATTTCTCAGTTGAATTTGGGGTAGTCAAGTATTCTGTTGGCCAACCCCAAAATTCCGGGATTAAATCTCTTACATATGTAGGAATTTTTATTTCCCCGATTTTAGACAACTTAGGTAATTGAATCATAAATATAGATGTTTTAGGCAGGTTAGCAGATTTTGCAATTACAGTAGAATCAACTTCGTCTGATTCACTATATTCTTCTTCTGGTTCATCATCTACCATTGGTACATTTTTTGTTCCTTCATCAAAAACAGATTTTAATGAATTGGAAGAATTCTCATAAAGCATATTTTCGATATCAAGTGCGTCTGCAACATTATCTCCTAAATAATATTTGGGCTCACCAAATTCTATCGCTTCAATTGGTTTGGGCATTTTAGAAGTTTCTGCTTTAGGCTCAACTATTTTTTCTTTCTTTGGTTTTTCTGTTGGCTCAGGTGTAACTAGAAAATCAACATTATCATCTATTTCTATATCTATTGATAAATCATCAGTAGAAGTAGCAATTGGTTTTGAATTTTCAACATCTTTTCTTGTAAATTCTTCTATTGAAGGAAGAATTTTTTCAGGTGTTTTTAATAATTCTTCAAAATTTTCGCGTGTTACTTTGGTAAATAATTTCATAGTGTACTCAGGGAAGAGGGTAGTCATGGTATTTGAAAATTCTTCATTTTCTGTAGATAAATTATAATTAAATTGTGTTACTATGTTATGTCCGTCATATAGACCGCTTAAGCTAAAATTACCGGTGGATAATAAAACAGTAGCTTTTTGAGATGAAGAAAAGACAGCACCTTTATATTGGAAGTCAGTTATAAAATCCTTGTCATTTCCACAAAAGAGATATACTTCGCAACCTAGTTCTAAAAGTGAGTTAATAACTTTTCTTGCTGCACCTTTTCTTTCATTGCTTAGGTAGAATTTTATATTCCCACCATTTATGATAAATGCTTTTAAGTTTGAGTATATTTTGTCATAAGCATTTTCTTTTACGAGCCCAAAAAAAAGACAAGCTTCGGTATATTTTGGTCTTTTAGACATAAATAGCTGTTCTAAATGACTCCCCAAAGAATAATTCCTTCCGTTAAATAATTTTGGCTGAGTAAACAGTTTAGTTTCCAAAGCGACTCCTCCTTCATGCGAATAAATATTTAAATTAAATTATTTTTCCTATTGTTTTTACAAACACAATTATTATATAATAATTTGTAGATAAATGCAATTAATTTAAAAAGGAGAATAGATATGGAGATAGTTTTAATCATAAGCCTGATTGCTGTACTGGTACTTTGTGGATTTTTGGTTTTTTTACTTGGGAAAATTAAAGAGCTTATGGAAGTAGAAAAAAATTATTCTGTTATGGCGAAAAATTATTCGACAGTAACTATTTTACAGGAAATAATGGTTATTTTAGGGGCTAAAATTCAAGCCGGTCAAAAACTTGAAAGAATAAATGAAATACTTATTAACAGATTTGATATAGCGTATTCATCTATTGTTGAAAAAACTGCTAAAGGTAATATAATAAAAGCTTCTAATGTGTCGCCAGATCTGTATAAATATGTTGCGGAACTTGATAGTATACCCGAATTTGCAGAATCTATGCAACAAGATACGCCTAAATATATAACTCGTACAAGAAATTTAGAATACCAGACCGCAACTGAAAGAGACGTAAGATCAGTACTTATGTTTCCACTGTATAGGGAAGATGAGTACAGAGGATTTTGGATATTGGAAGATATAAGAAGCAATGCGTTTGATAGCATAAAAGTACAACTTAGTATAATAAAAGATAATATAACTTTAGTTTTACAAAATAACGATTATGCGGTAAGCTTGGAAAATAAGACATCAGCTTTGGAGACAGCAAACAAGAAATTGGAAGAAATGGCTAATAGAGATGGACTAACAGGTGCTTTTAATAAATATTTTATGCATAAAACGTTGGATAATGTATTTAACGGGAATAGACGTCAGAACTCTTTGGCTATAATGGATATTGATTATTTTAAAAATTATAATGATAAAAATGGACACATGGAAGGTGACAATCTCTTACGCTCATTAGCCCAGCTTATTACAGACAGCCTAAGGGATACAGATATGCTATTTAGATTTGGTGGAGAGGAATTTGTAATACTATTTTCTGATACGTCAAGGGAAGATGCTATAATGGTTGCAGAAAGAATTAGGCAAAAAGTTGCAGACTTTGTGTTTCCGTTTGAGGAAAGGCAGCCAAACGGAGACCTTACAATTTCTGTTGGCGTGGCATTTTCACCAAGCGATGCAGTAGAAAAACAAAGCTTATTGCAAATAGCTGATGAAAGGCTTTATAAGGCGAAAAGCAGTGGAAGAAATAAAGTTGTTTGGGAATAAAGAAAAAATTCCCAAAGGATAAATAATATTTGTTGTCGAATATTGTCTTGATAAGTAAAAAAAGATTGAATTTTGAAAAAAATAGTGGTTTATAGATGTTTTAACAAAAGATGAGAGGACTGTTTTATATGTTTGGTTCTATGTTCAATGGAATTGATAAAATTGGCAGAGGATTAGATGCTTCTTGGACTAAAAACGAGGTGATTTCAAGTAACATTGCAAATATCGACACTCCGGGATATAAAAAGAAGAAAGTTCAGTTTGGAGATTTGCTAAATGGTGAACTTTCTAGTTTGTCGTCTTTAAAAACTACTAACTCAAAACATATTCAAGTTCAGAACTATAAAGACGGGTATGTTAATATTTCAACAGATATGTCTACTGCTAACATGCGTACCGATGAAAATAATGTAAATATAGACGAAGAAATGTCAGATTTAGCGAAAAACCAAATTTACTACAATGTTTTAGCACAAAGAGCAACTGGAGAAATTAACAAACTTCAAAATGCAATAAGAGATTCATAATACAAATGATAAAAAAGATAAAGGGGGATAATGAGGAAAAATGGGATATTTTACTTCTTTAGACGTAAGTGCATCAGGCATGACTGCACAAAGAATGCGAATGGATTTAATTTCGCAAAATATTGCAAATGCGAATACTACCAAAACTCAGGATGGAACGCCATACAGACGACAGACATTAGTATTGGGTACAAATGAAAGTATTGGATTCTCCAAATATTTATCTTCCTCATCAAAAAGTGCGTTGGGTGACGGAAAAGTTAAAGTCCAAGGCATAAAGGAAGATATGAGCGAATTAAAAAGAGTTTATGAGCCGGACAATCCTGAGGCTGATGAAGACGGGTATGTTACTATGCCTAATGTCGATATAGTTACTGAAATGGTAGATATGATTTCAGCATCTCGTTCATATGAAGCTAATGTTACAGCATCAACAGCTTCTAAAAATATGGCTACACAAGCAATAAGTATAGGTAAGTAAATTAGAGGAGGAGTACATAAATCATGAGTATTAATATTAATTCATTGCCTAATATACAGCCAATTTCAAATGGAATTAACAGTACACAAAAAGCGTCTGAGAACAAAACTAGTTTTGCAGATGTAATAAATGATGCTATAAATAAAGTTAATGATCTTCAAGTGGAGTCATCTAATGCAACAGATGATTTTTTGACAGGAAAATCAGATAATATACATTCTGTGATGATAGCCGGTTCTAAAGCTGATTTGGCTTTACAAATGACACTACAAGTCAGAAATAAAGTTATGGATGCATATAAAGAAATAATGAATATGCAGGTATAATATTTCTTACTTGAAAAAGGTGGTGTGATGATAATTGCCAGAGTCTTTAACGAAAATGTTTAATGGTTTAACGGCTAAGTGGAAGGGACTTGATAAAAACCAGAAGCTTAGGATAATGTTATCGGTGATTGTAATACTAGGGAGTGCTATTGTTGCAATTGTATTTGTGACCAATCCGAATTATACAGAACTTATTACCGGAAGTGTTTCTGAAATTGGTGAAATGAGTAAAACTTTAACTGACTCCGGAATAAGTCATAAGGTTACTCAAAACAGTACATGTATCATGGTGCCTGAAAAGAGCAAGGATTCAGCCGAAATTGCATTGTCTCAATCCGGTTTGCTAAAAGATGGAATGAAACTGTCAGACTCGCTTGACTTGATTTCTTTTAACTATACGCAAAGTGATAAAAATAAAATTTACAAAGAGTTTTACGAAGGAAAAACCGCTGAGAAATTAATGAAAATGGATAATATAAAATATGCTGTTGTAACATTTACAACCCCTGAAAAAAGCGTATTTTTAACATCTTCCGAAGAAGACGAGCCGACGGCCAGTGTAATGGTTACCCCAATTACCACGTTAACTTCAAACCAGGTGCAAGGTATAATAAAATTAGTTGCCTCTAGTGTCGAGAGATTATCTGAAAAAAATGTAACGGTAATAGATAATAACGGAAATATCTTAAGCCAAGAAGATTCATTTGAAATGTCTGGAATAAGCACAAAGCAACTTGAGATTCAAGCACAAAAGAAAAAAGAAATTGAACGTCAAGTAGGCCAATTACTGGCACATGTTACAGATTCAGTAGTAGTAATGGCGAATATAGTGTGTGACTTCGACCAAGAGACTACAACATCTGTTAGATATTCTACGCCTATAGATGATTCGGATACAGGATTACTTAGAAGTCAATCTACATTAAAAGAAAATCTTCAAAACATGGACTACGGTTCAGTACCCGGGACTGAGTCGAATCAGGGAACCGGTGCTGAAATTACTTCAACCGGAACTGGTGGCACATACAATAAATCAGAAACGACTAATAATTATGAACTAAATCAAGAAAATAAAGAAACCGTAAAGGGACTTGGAAATGTTGATGCAAGTAAGTCTTCTATTACTGTAAATTTACTATATGGAAATGAGTTTACGGATGCTCCTACTGAAGAAAGTATAGAGAACATAACAAAAATGGTAAACACAGCTACAGGTATAAATTTAGACAGGATAACTGTAGCTTCATTTAAGGTAGCTCCTAAGTCAGATGAAGAAGTTAAATTGCCTATTAATTGGGCAGAGATTATAGAAAAATATGCTCCATATATTGCGGCAATAATAATAATATTGATACTTGTAGTGTTTATTTTAAGACTTAAAGATAGTGCCGGTCAATTTGAATATGCTGGGTTATCATCTGAACCGGGCGCAATATTTAATGCTACTGTCGGTGAAGAAGATGAAGAAGGATCAACCATTAAAGAGTTGGATAATAATTCAGAAGTTAAGAAACAGATTAATAAATTTATCGAGAAGCAGCCTGACATTGCAGCCGGAATGCTTAGAAATTGGATTTATGAGAATGATAAAAACAATGGAAATAATTAATGCTTAATTGAAAGGATGGTGGGGATTATGGCAGCTATAGAAGAAAAAGCTAGAAAGAATGGTGCACAAGAAGGACAAGCTGCGAATCCTGAAACTACAGAAGCAAAGGCTAATTCCGAAAAGGGTAATATGCGTCAGAACCTTACCGGGAAACAAAAGGCGGCGATGTTTTTAATTTCCATCGGACCGGAAAAGTCAGCAGAAATATTTAGACATCTAAAGGACGAGGAAATCGAAGAAGTCACAAAGGCTATCGCCGGTATAAAAAAGTTAAAAAATACTTACCAAGAAAAAGTTATAGAAGAGTTTTATAATCTATCACTTGCACAAGAGTATATCACAGAAGGTGGTATAAACTACGCTAAAGAGATTTTGGAAAAGGCGTTTGGATCTTCGAAATCAGAAATAATCTTAAAGAAGATGACAGCATCCCTAAAGACAAATGGCCCCTTCGACTTTGTTAAAACGATGGACCCTAGCAAAATTGCTCAGCTTATAAAAGACGAGCATCCGCAAACAATAGCACTTATTTTATACAATATAAAATATCAACAATCAGCTACAATTTTGGCAATGCTTCCAAAAAATAAGCAAGTTGACGTGGCTAGAAGAATTGCGATGATGGAAAAACCTTCGTATGATATTGTAAAACAGGTAGAGGAGATTTTGCAAAAGAAAATATCGTATGACTATATGAATGACGATATGAGTAACGCAATCAGCGGTGTAGAAACATTGACGGAAATTTTAAGAGCAGTAGATCGTGGTACAGAGCAAAACATAATGGAATATTTAAAGAAAGAAAATAGTGACCTAGAAGAAGAAATCAGGAAGAAATTATTTACTTATGAAGATATTGTTAATCTTGATGATAAGAGTATTCAAAGAGTATTACGCGATATTGATAACCATGTATTGGCTCTTGCTATAAAAGCATCACAGAAAAATATTCAAGACCTATTATATAGAAATTTATCTAACCGTGTTGCTGACTTAATTAAAGAAGATATCGAACTTATGGGACCTGTTAGAGTTAGAGATGTTGAAAAAGCACAAGACGATATCGTTCTTAAGATTAGAGATCTAGAAAAGAATGGTGAAATTGTAATTAATAGAGGCGGAGAGGATGAGGTCTTTGTCTAATTTGATAAAATCTGAACGGGTAATTGATATAGGAACCCCTGTGAATGTAGGTGTTTCTTATACAATTGATCAAGCTAATCATATTATTTTAGAGAAAAAAAATAAGACCATAAGAAATAACGACGTAATTTCTGCTGAAAATGCTATTCGAACGGAAAATCCGATTGAGAAAATTGCTTCTACTAAAGAAGAAATAATGGAGCAATACATAAAAGAAGCAGAAATACAAGCAAAAGCACAGTATGATTTGCAAATGAAAAAAGCGTTTGAAGAAGGTATGGAAAAAGCAAGACTTGAGGCTGAAAATATAGTAGAGCAAGCCAAAGTAGAATATGAAAATATTTTAAGCGAAATAGTAAAAATTAAAGAAGACGCAATTAATGAGTATAAAAACGCTGTGAAATCCAATGAAAAGGAAATTGTTGACTTAGCTATGGATATAGCTGAAAAAATTATAAATTATGAAGTAGATAAATCAGATAATTATATATTGGGCATTGTTGAAGATGCAGTTAACAGAGTGGTAAATAAAAAAGATGTTACTGTCAGACTTTCGACACAAGATTACTATACGATTCAAGCGAATAAAAAATTGTTAGTTTCAAAAATAAAAGGTTTTGGGGAAGTAGAACTGATTCAAGACGAATCGCTAGATATCGGCAGTTGTATTGTTGATACACCGCTTGGGATAATTGATGGGGGTTTGCAGGTTAGAATGGATAATATTCAAAAAGAAATAAAGAAAATGCTTAATGTGTAGTAGAGAGGATGGTTTAGTGTGGCTATAGATTTGACTAAATATAAAAATGCTATAAATGTAGCTAAACCAGTTAATTACTTAGGGTACGTTACCCAAATTGTCGGTCTTACAATTGAATCTAAAGGACCACAGGTTAGTATGGGAGAAATATGCATTATTAAGACGGAAGAACGAGACATAAAGGCGGAGGTTGTTGGATTTAAGGATTCAAAGGTTTTACTGATGCCTTTAGGAGAAATGGTAGGAATTGGGCCGGGGCAGCCCATTTTTTCTACCGGCGAAATTTTGCAAGTTAAAGTTGGAGACGAACTTTTAGGTCGTGCATTAGACGGTTTGGGACGGCCTATTGATGGGAAGCCTCCGATAGAGTCGGATGAATTTTATTCGGTTCAAAACGATGCACCGCAACCACTTTCTAGAAATAGAATAAAAGATTATCTTCAAATGGGAGTAAAAGTTATTGACGGGTTACTTACAATAGGAAAAGGGCAGAGAGTTGGAATATTTGCCGGAAGTGGTGTTGGAAAAAGTACACTGCTTGGTATGATAGCTAGAAATACTAAGGCTGATATTAACGTTATTGCATTAATTGGAGAACGTGGAAGAGAGGTAAAAGAATTCTTAGAAAAGGATTTAAAAGAAGAGGGGTTAAAGAGGTCGGTTGTAATTACAGCGACTTCAGACCAACCGGCATTAGTCAGAGTAAAGGCTGCATTATTAGCCACTGCGGTGGCGGAATATTTTAGAGATAAAGGAAGAGATGTAATGTTAATGATGGATTCGTTAACGAGATTCTCTATGGCTCAACGTGAAATAGGACTAGCAACAGGTGAGCCCCCCGTGTCTCGTGGTTATACGCCATCTGTATTTTCTATGATGCCGAAGTTGCTTGAGAGAGCAGGAAATTCTGATAAAGGTTCGATAACAGGATTATATACAGTATTAGTCGATGGTGATGATTTAACAGAACCAATAACAGACACGGCAAGAGGTATATTGGATGGGCATATTGTATTATCTAGAAAGATTGCAAATAAAAATCACTATCCGGCAATAGACGTACTTGCAAGTATAAGCAGGGTAATGGGAGACGTTACAACTCCAGAACATAGACAGTATGCTGGTCATATAAAGAGTCTTATGGCTACATATAGAGAAGCAGAGGACTTAATAAACATTGGCGCTTATTCAAAGGGAAGTAACAAGGATATAGATATGGCTGTAAAGAAAATAGATATGATAAACGATTTCTTAAGACAAAAAGTAGATGAAAATATACCTTTTGAGGATACAGCTAGAATGATGAAAGAAATTGCGGAATTTTCATAATAAGAAGGTGTTTTAAGTGGCTTTTACATTTCAGTTTCAATCAATTTTAGATTTGAAAATCAGGTTAGAAGATTTAAAAAAATCAAAACTTGGTGAAGTAACCGAAATTTTGAATTCTGAAATGGAAAAGTTAAATATTCTTTTAACTGAAAGAAAAAATCAATTTAAATTAATGAAAGAGAAAAGTGATAAAGGCTTTACACCTAAGGAGTTAATATTTTATAATAATTATATGGAACGTTTAAAAAAGAGTATTTCTATTCAAGAAATTGTTGTGGAACGTGCTAAAGATGCGGTAGAAAAAGCTAGATTAGAATTGGTGGATGCTGCTAAACAAAGAAAGATGTTTGAGACGTTAAAAGAAAAAAAGATGGAGGAGTACTGGGAAGAGTACTATCGAAAAGAGCAGGTTACATTAGATGAAATCGCAAGTTATAGACATGGAGTTGGGGGTGAGGTAGCAAATGGCGAAGAAGAATAATGATGAGGATAAACCAAAGAGTTCTAAAGCAATTATAATCTTTTCATTGCTTTTAGCTTTAGCTATCGCAATTGGAAGTTGGGTATATTTAATAAGAACAAATAAATTTTTCGGAATGGGAGAGCTTTTAAGGCCCAAACTAAAGGACATACCTATAATATGTAATATATTGCCGCCTGTACCTATCGGAACGGAACCGGATTTAATGTCAAGAGAGGAAATAAACTCTAAATATACAGAACTACTTAATGAGAATGTTGAACTACATAAAAAAGTAACTGATTTAGAAACTAAGATGGTCGAATTGGAGGAAATCGAAGGAAAATATAAAATTGTTGTAAAAGATTTAGAAAAAATGTCTAAAGAGTTTAGTCAACTTCAGCAGAAAAACGCTGAAGCGACGGATACGACTAAAGATAATAAAGAAAAAATTGAAAACATGGTAAAAATATATGAAAGTATGGAACCGGCTAATGCGGCAGATATACTAGAAGATGTTGGGGAATTGAATATTTCGTTGGTTGTTGAAATTTGTAAAACTATGAAAGCTGCTAAGTTCTCAGAGATTCTTCAAGAAATGGATACAAGTTTTGCAGCAATTTTATGCGAAAGAATGGCTAATTAGGGAATAATTACATTTGAATAACCTCTATGTTATATGCTAAGATAGTATTATAATACAAGAGGTGGTAGGGATGTTGGAAAGATTAGCAGAGCAAATTTCAAAGATAAATAAAATATCAAAATATATTTTTAAGTATGGGCTTCTTATGTGTTTAGTATTGTTTATATTCATAAGTTATGAGTTTTACATTGCGAGTACATTGGAAGAAGTTTTGGTTACACGGGAAATTGCCGGAGTGGGGTTTTATACGCTTATGGAAATAGTTGTTGGGGCAGTATTGTTTGATATATGTATGAAGAATAAGTAATTTAAAAGAAAAAGAAATATATGTCAGAATATTTTTAGCAAAAACAGCAAAAATACTAATGGCATATATTTCTTTTTTATGTAAGTCCTAAACTTACTTAGTAGCAGCATCAAACTTTTTACCTAATGCGGCTTTTTTGTTATTTGCGGTATTCTTTTTCATTACACCTTTTGTAACAGCCTTATCAACTGTGCTTACAGCTTCAGTATAAGTGGCTTTTATTGCATCTTTATCGTTTGCAATTAAAGAATCGTCAAATTTTTTAAGAGAAGTCTTTACAGAAGTTTTAACAGCAGCGTTTTTAGCAGCATTAACTTTAGAAACTTCTACTCTTTTTTTAGCTGATTTAATGTTTGGCAAAACGTTCACCTCCTAGTAGGTATAAAACATATGTAGTTTATACATTCGTTAACAGGATATAGTTTACCACAATTTATAAATAAATGCAAGAAAAAAATAGTTGACAACTTTAATTTATTATTATAGATTAATAGTAGGTTAAGTTTCTGCCAATACTTAAGAAGAATAGTTTTGTAGGGAGGAAAGAAAATGTTACTTAATACGAAAAACTTTGGAGAGGTAGAAATCAAGGATGAGGATATAGTGTTTTTTGAGTACGGAGTGCCTGGGTTTGAAAACATGACGCAATTCGTTATCTTAGGGAAAACAGACAGTGAAGATGATCCGTTTTTTTGGTTACAATCGGTTCAAAATCCTAATTTAGCGTTTGTAATAATGAATCCAAGAGATTTGGTGTTAGATTATGAAGCTGAAATAGATATGTTTACAGCTAATTTACTGAAGATTAAAGATGAAAATGATGCACTAATTTATTGTATAGTTACGGTTCCGGAGGATATTTCAAAAATATCTATTAACCTAAAAGCACCTATAATTATTAATGCAAAAGAAAATAGAGGTTGCCAAGTTGTGCTTGAAAATGAGAATTATAAATTTAAGCACATAATTACTGAGGAATTTGTAAAAGCATAGGAGGATGGGAAAATGCTTGTTTTAACGAGAAAAAGAAATCAATCGATTGTTGTAAATGATAATATAGAGGTGACAATTATTGATATCCAAGGGGATCAAGTTAGAGTAGGTATAAATGCTCCTAAGGATGTTAAAGTATTTAGAAAAGAAGTTTATGTTGAAATGATGGAAGAAAATCAGAGAGCGGCACAAGTTCAAATGCAGGCTCTAGATATGTTAAAAAATGCGATTAATAAAAATAAAAAGTAGCCTAATGGCTATTTTTTTTTTGACCATTTTTTGTTCAAACATTGATATATATATATATATATAGGCTTTTAGCAACTTATAAACAAATTTTACAAAAAAAAAATAATTAGCGATAATCTTCTTGTAAAAAATTTAAGGGGGAGTTTAAATGAAAACAAGAAGAGAAAGATTACTTGCAGTATTGCTAATGGTTTTATGTGTTTATGCATTGACATTAAGCAAATCTATTTCGGAAGCTATTACGACTATGCTATTCGATAGTAATTCAGAAGAGATAGTTATTGCTGCATCATCAAAACCGAAGTCGACATCAACAACATCACCAAAGCCAACATCAACAACAACACCTAGTACATCACCGAAAGTATCATCAAAGCCTTCACACACATGTAGTGAGGCAGTAGGTCCGTATGCAGGATGGTATGCTAATTCAAGTAAGCATTGGACAGAATGTAAAACTTGTGGAAAAACAATGAGAAGTGAAAGCCATTCAAAAAGCAGTGCAAGTGCTACAACTTGTAGAGCATGTGGATATAAAATGACAACATCAGCAACAACACCTAGTACATCACCGAAAGTATCATCAAAGCCTTCACACACATGTAGTGAGGCAGTAGGTCCGTATGCAGGATGGTATGCTAATTCAAGTAAGCATTGGACAGAATGTAAAACTTGTGGAAAAACAATGAGAAGTGAAAGCCATTCAAAAAGCAGTGCAAGTGCTACAACTTGTAGAGCATGTGGATATAAAATGACAACATCAGCAACAACACCTAGTACATCACCGAAAGTATCATCAAAGCCTTCACACACATGTAGTGAGGCAGTAGGTCCGTATGCAGGATGGTATGCTAATTCAAGTAAGCATTGGACAGAATGTAAAACTTGCGGAGAAATAATGAGAAGTGAAAGTCATTCAAAGAAAAATGTAAGTGATACAAGTTGTAGATATTGCGGATATAAAATGACATCATCTTCACAAACTCCCGGAACGCATGTGCATGAAGTAAAATACGGCCCGGCTTCAAACAATGGTTGGTTCGTAATTTCAAGCGGGCATTATATGCAATGCACCGGATGTGCTGCAAAATTAAGATATGTTGATCAAAATTATCTGGATAGTGGAATAATAGAAGGAACGAATGACCATGTATTAAATAAAAATACAGGTAAATGTATATACTGTCATTGTTCTATGAAAGATACCGGTACATCAACAGGCTCGGAAAAAACATATACGATAACGACGAATTCAGATGCGTTGAAAGGTATTGTAACAGCTTCACAATCAACAGCCAAAGCCGGAGAAACAATAGAGATAATAGCAACAGCAAGTGTAGGCTACAAGTTCTCTTCGTGGAATTATAGTAAAGTTGCGGATAAGAAAGCAACAACTACAACATTTGTAATGCCTAAATCTAATGTTACAATATCCGCTAGTTTTGTAAAAGATACCGGTACATCAACAGGCTCGGAAAAAACATATAAAATATCGACTGTATCAAATAAATACTGGGAAGTAGAAGCTTCAAAATCGACAGCAAAGGCCGGAGAAACAATAGAAATAAAGGCTATAGCAAAATCATCACAGTATCAATTTACTTCATGGAATTATAGTGGAGTAGCAGATAAAAAATCGATAACTACAACATTTGTAATGCCGAGTAAAAACGTTAGCATATCAGCTCGCTTTACAAAAAACAATAATACAGCCAAAACATATACGATAAGGATTTATGAAAGCGATCTAGGAAAGGTAACAGCTTCGAGAAAAACAGCGAAAGCCGGAGAAACAATAACAATAGCGGCGACAGCATATCCTGGATATAGTTTCTCACAATGGGTCGGGGACGTCGAAGTAAAAGACAAAAAATCGGCAGCAACAACATTCGTAATGCCAAGTAGCGATGTTAAAATATGGGCTAGCTTTGTGGGAAAAAATACAAGTTCAAACAGTGATGGAATTTTAGATCACGAGCATTCTAAGTATGGTCCTAGAAAGAGCTTCACAGTTATCTTGCGTTCTTTCGATGATGAAACAGATTGGTATCCTTGCCTTGCAGGAGGTGGATGTAAGTACAGAATAGAAGAGGAAGCACATACTTTAAAATACAAGTATAAGGATGAAAATACCCATGAGATTACTTGTAACAAGTGTGCTTGGTATAAAGTGGAGCAACATGATATGACAAACGGGGAATGTGCTTGTGGACGAAAACCAACCCATTATGTAAGTACAGCTGTTTCGCACCCATCACCATATGCAACCCAATATTCTGTTACAAAATCAGGTCCACGGGCAGTCGGTTCGGAAGTTACACTTAGAGCTTCGGGATACTACAATCCATTTGAGGAATTTGTAGGTTGGGAAGTAAGTGGAGTAAGTGTTAGCGACACAAGCTCAAAAACAATAACATTTACGATGCCTGACAATGATGTGTCTGCTGTAGCAAAATGGGAATATATAAAACAACCTGTTAAGTACAATATTACTTTAACTACAAACAAAAGCATATTCCCTGATACTCAAGATAAAGAGGCCGAGGGAGAATCGGCTTATGTTAAACTACCTGGGACTAGTTATGATAAAATAGACAGTGTAGAGGTAACAGGGGTAAGCAATTATAATTTGTATGGTAAGGTGATGATCTTTACAATGCCTGGCAATGATGTAACGATAAAAGTAAATTATAAATAAAAACAAATTAAAAAAAGGGGCTGTAAAAAAAGTCCCAAACAAAAAATGCGTGAAGAAAATTCACGCATTTTTTGCATAAAAAAACTGCTAACCATATATAATT
>CAVHFU010000026.1:0-20527 GCA_963635575.1 bacterium
ATAATGGAAATAGTTTGAAATTTAAAAATATTTATTATCAACCTTATGAAAATGGACAACTAAAATGTTTTAAACCTCATACTAAAGCACTTGTAATTAAAGCATTTAATGGAGAATTGTTTGTTACTATTGATGAAAAGATTTACGAACTTAGAAAGCTTGAGAGCCATAAAAAATATTCAGAAGAATTTAATGAAATACCAGAAATTAAAGAGGAAAAGCCTAAATATGTTCCACCTATGAGCCATCCTTGGAAATTAGCATCGTTTATGTTACAAGTTAGAAAATCTCATAATGAACATATTTATGCTTAAAATAAAACAAAAACGGGATAAATTTTCCCGTTAATGTTTAAATTTTTTTAGGACATTTTCAAAAATTATTGACAGACTTTGAAAAATGCCATAAGTCAACCAAATTTCATTGACCAATTGGGACAGGTCTAAAGCAGAGAAGTCGTGTAATTAACTTGTGACGCCAACTACACGACTTGATTTGACTGACCAAAAAGAACCGTCCCTAATGGTCACCCAAAATTCCTTTTATAAAGCTTATTCTATGTATCGGGCAAGGGCCATATTTTTTCAAAGCTTCTACATGTTCGGCTGTTCCATATCCTTTATTTTTGGCAAACCCATACTCAGGATATATTTCATCATATGCCATCATCATTCTATCCCTTGTAACCTTAGCAACAATAGAAGCTGCCGCAACTGATATGCTAAAAGCGTCCCCTTTTATTATTGGTGTTATTGGTATTTCTATACCTAAATTTACAGCGTCTATTAATAAGTGTTCTGGGTAAACAGATAAATTGTGTACACTTTCAATCATTGCTCTTTTAGTTGCATTTAATATATTTATGTCATCTATTACTTTCTCACTCGACATTCCGATGCCATAAGCTACACAATTGTTGGTAATAACGTCATAAAGTTTTTCTCTTTTCTTCTCTGAAACTTTTTTAGAGTCATTAACGCCTTCAATTAACACATCAGGTTTTAATATAACTGCACAAGTTACAACAGGACCTGCAAGTGGTCCGCGTCCTACTTCATCAATTCCGGCAATATACTTTATTCCTTTTTCATATAAAGGTCTTTCAAACTGTTGCATTTTTATTAAACGTTCTTTTTCAGATTCAATTTTGCGAATTCTGGCATCAGTCATCTTTTTAGCTTCTATTTCTATAAATTCCATATATTTTTCCCTTCCTACATTGGTCTTTCAAGTGATATCTTGCCTATAACATTTTTTCTAAACTCATCCATTATGATATTGGCTGTTTTTGTATAATCAATTTCACCACCGGAAATTTTACATCCTCGTTTATTTCCGATTTCCTCCATAACTTCTAAGTCAGTCTTTCCTTCAATATCAGAAAGTTTATATCTTTCACATAGTTCCTTTAAGTAATTAACTCTTAACTTACCTATCAACTTCAATGCAAGTTCGGCATTATCCAAAATCTCATACTTTATAGCCCCTGTAAATGCTAAATTTAGACCTATTTCTTCATTTTCAAATTTAGGCCAAAGTATGCCGGGAGTGTCCATAAGTTCAACTCCCGAATTCGTTCTTATCCATTGACGCGTTCTGGTTACTCCCGGTTTATTTCCTACCGCAGCTGTATTTCTATTAGCCACTTTATTTATGAAAGAAGACTTACCTGCATTGGGAATTCCTATAACTGCTACTCTTACACTTCTTCCTATTCTTCCTCTTTCATTACTCTTTTCTAGCTTGTCCTTAACTAAATTAGAAGCTCTTGCTAGTAGCTCTTTTATTCCCGCACCGGTTATTGAGTTAATTAAAACAGCTTCTATTCCGTTCCCATTATAGTACTTAATCCATTCTTTATTTATAGTAGGGTCTGCAAGGTCAAACTTATTTAATGCTATTATTCTAGGTTTAGTTCCAACAAGCTCCTCAAAATCTGGATTTCTACTACTTCGAGGTATTCTCGCATCTACAATTTCAATAACCACATCTACAAGTTTTAAATTTTCTTTTATTTCTCTTTTTGCTTTCACCATATGCCCTGGGAACCAGTTGATATTTGTTTTATTTTCATTATTCATTGTTTTCACCTTTTTCTATGTCTAAATATAAATTTATTTCCTCTTCTGTTGGTAATTTATCTAGTAATTCTTTCGGTAATTGTTCTTTTAATTCATAAGTCGAAACACCAATAGGAACATTTGTGGATTTTAAAGACCAATCTACCGTTACTCTATTTTTTCCTCTACATAATAATAAGCCAATCGTAGGTGTATCACATTCTTTTTTTATTGTTTCATTAACTGCTGTTACATAAAATCCTAATTGTCCTATATATTCTGGTTTAAATTCACTTGCTTTTAATTCGACAACTACATAACACCTAAGTTCCAAATGATAAAATAGCAAATCAATATAATAATCTTGATTATCAACTGAAATTTTGTATTGATTACCGACAAATCTAAAGCCTTTTCCTAATTCTAGCAATACATTTCTTATTTTAGTTATTAAAGCTGTTTCCAATTCTTTTTCTTTATATTCTTCTTTTAATGTAATAAAATCAAAAATATATGGATCTTTTATGGTATTATTCACTAAATCACTATCTTTTGGAGGTAACATTGCATTAAAATTATTGTTACTATTTCCTATTCTTTTATGAAATTCTGTTTCAATTTGAATAGCTAATATATTTCTACTCCACCCATTTTTAATGGTATTTTCAGCGTATATTCGTCTAATATCTTTATTTTAATTTTTTCAATTAATAATAAATTATGTCCCCAAGGTAATTTGGCAACAAGTTGTTGCCACTTTTCATCATCAGCATATTCTTCATAAAATAATCTCATTGACCTTATGTTTCTTTCAGAAAAGCCCTTCATATTAGGAAAAGTTAATTTAAGTTCTGTTGACACTTGTTTCGCAAAATTATTTCCATATTGTTTGTTTTCTGAAACAATTTTTCCCAATTTAAAATACAACATAATTAAATTGCTATTGACTTCTTGCATAGTTTTAATTTGCGTATTTATAATTTCTTCTTTAATATTACTAATAATATCTTTAAAATTCTTTTCTAACATAATTCACATCCTTTCTATTGTTTTTCATATTTCTTATTCCTTATTTTCCTTTATATATTTAATCATAGGTACTAAATTGTCCTCTGTTACAAAATTTGCACCATTCTTAAACATTTTTATCATTTCTTGATTTTCGGGCTTATTATCTTTCTCCATTGCGCTTCCTATAAGTTGCAATATTTTTCTTTTTATTCCCTTTAGCTTTGTATAATCTAACCCGCCTTGCATATAAAATAATTCTTTATCTAATTTATTTGCTTCTTTTAAGCTCTTTGTATAACCATCATCCTTTGGGAAAACCCCGATATTCCAGCAACTGCAATGCATAGCCTCATATTTACCACCTCTATGACAAGATAATTTTATTCTACTAGTTTTCTTCCTTCGGTATCATATCTAATAAAGAATAGAAAAACATTAGTAAACAGCTTGATATAATTATGCCACCTATTATGTCAGTAAGCCAATGTACACCAGAAATTAGCCTTCCGACAACAGTTAGTGTAAGTGCAATAATTAATATGTAATTAATAAGTTTTGTCAATTTATTATGAAACTTTTTTTTATTCACTAAAACACCACTTCCGCAAATAAAAATCGCCATTAATGTATGTGAAGATGGATAAGATGCTTCTAGTAGTCCGTCAATTAATGTTGGCCTATAATTAATAATTACTTTTTCAAAAAATACATATAAAGCCACTACTGCAACATAAAATGCACCAAGTAGCATAATTTCTTTATCTACCTTTAAAAGGCTTTTCCTTTTTACTAATTGAACAAAGCCAATAATTGCAAATGCCATAACCGTTAAAACAGGAACTACTTCTAGATAATGTGTAATGTCGTACCACATCATATTTACGCCTGTTGTCTCAAACACAAGTTGATTAGATGTAGCAAACCCAATGTTTGTCCCATTTACACCTACTGCTTTTACATCTACTGTTTTAACTAAAATTGTAAAAACTATTGCCACTAAAAGCAATATACCACTAATAATAAAATTTTTTCTTTTGTTATCCATAACGAGCTCTCCTTAATTTTCTAGGTAATTAATCTTTTTACCTTGTTTAGTCGCATACTCTACTTTTTCTATTCACTGACACTTTTTATGTCCTGTAACTCGAATCTATATTTTTGTTTTACATTTGGATACTTTTCGTGATCCACTTCGGACGCAAACATATCGTATGGTCTTACATATAGCCCTGTGTCCCCATATAAAGCTCTATACACCACATATCTTTCTCTTGTTTCGCTATGTATAGCAATCCCCTCCACAATATACAAGTTTCCCTTAAAATGCTTATAAATTGAATTAACTCTTATTTCATTCATCTTTGTTCGCCCCTTAAATCCAAAATTCCTATAACTGTTCTTTTAACTTGTATAAAGTATTTAACGCATCTATCGGAGTAATTCCGTTTAAGTCTAATTTCTCCAATTCAGATGCAATCTTTGTACCTTTATAGTTGAACATATCTACTTGTCCCACAACAGCATTAGACTTCTTTATATCTTTAGTATGCTTTTTACTTATATCCGCATCCTCTAATTGCTTTAATACTTCTTTAGCTCGATTCACAACAGCAAACGGAACACCGGCTAACTTAGCAACATGAATACCATAGCTACCGTCAGCTCCTCCACGAATAATCTTTCTTAGGAAAATTACATCATCGCCCTTTTCCTTAACCGAAATGCAATAATTTTTAACTCCTGTAATTTTATTCTCTAGTTCAGTAAGTTCGTGATAATGGGTAGCAAATAAAGTCCTAGACTTTAGCTTTTCACTTATATGTTCAACAACAGACCAGGCGATGCTGAGTCCATCAAATGTACTTGTACCCCTACCTATTTCATCCAAAATAACTAAACTTCTGTTAGTAGCATTATTTAGGATATTAGCCACTTCTGTCATCTCTACCATAAAAGTAGATTGTCCCATAGCCAGATCATCTGATGCTCCAACCCTCGTAAAAATCCTATCCGCCACACCAATTTTCGCATAACTTGCCGGAACGAAACTTCCTATCTGAGCAAGTAATACAATTAGTGCTACTTGACGCATATATGTAGATTTACCTGCCATATTAGGTCCGGTTAATATATCTATTTCATTTTCTTCAAAGTCCAAAAACGTATCGTTTGGGACAAATTCACCAGATGACAAGCATTTCTCTACAACAGGATGTCTGCCATCTTTAATGTCAATTATGCCCGAATTATCTACAATAGGCTTCACATATCCATTTTTCTCAGCAGTTTCTGCTAGTGACACCAAAGTATCTGTCTGTGCAATAATAGATGCAATTCTTTGTAACTTTTCAACCTGAGATGCAACATATTCTCTTACCTTGCAAAACAATTCATACTCCAGCACTATTATTTTTTCTTCTGCACCCAAAATCGTTTCTTCAATTTCTTTTAATTCTTCGGTAATATATCTTTCTTTATCTGATAAAGTCTGTTTTCTTATATATGTAGGTGGAACTAAATCAAAATAAGATTTTGTTACCTCTATATAGTACCCAAACACTTTATTAAAGCTAACTTTTAGGCTTTTAATACCTGTTTTTTCACGTTCTCTTGCCTCTATCTCAGCAATTATAGACTTACCGTTAGTTCCGGCATATCTTAACTTGTCCACTTCATCGTTATAACCGGTCTTAATAATATTTCCGTCTTTTGTGCTAATCGGCGGTTCATCAACAATAGCCTTGTCTATTATATCTACAACATCTTCTGCTAATTCCAAATTATCGTTTAGTTCATTTAATAGTTGATTATCAAATTGAGCCAAAATTTCTTTTACCTCAGGTAATTTCATTAATGAAAGCTTTAATGCAACTAAATCTCTGCCGTTTGCACTACCATATACAACACGTCCGCTAAGACGCTCTATATCATAAATCTTATTTAATTTTTCAATTACATCAGACCTTAAAATAGGATTATTTTTAAGTACCTCAACCGCGCTATTTCTCTTATTAATTTTATTCACATCAATAAGAGGTCTCTCTAGCCAACTATGTATCATTCTTGCTCCCATAGCCGTATTTGTATTATCAACTACCCACAGTAACGTACCCTTTCTGTTCTTTTCGCGCATTGTTTCGGTAATTTCCAAGTTACGTCTTGTAGACATATCTATGCTCATATACTTTTCTGACTCATATACATCTAAATTATTTATATGCTCCAAATTAGCCTTTTGGATTTCAGAAAGGTATCTAAGTAGCGCACCTGTTGAAATATATGCAAGTGAAAATCTTTCTTTATTTTCACTAAAATTCTCAATATGCTTTTTTATTAAAGTAATAGCCTCGCCCCTGTCAAAGAACTCATCTTCTGCCATAGAGATAAAACTGTTAAATCTCTTCCTAATTGAGCTTATTTCTGCTTCTTCATAAAATAGTGCTGAATTTACAACAATTTCAGATGGTTTTATTCTAGCTAGTTCATCAATCAAACTCATAAAGCTTCCGCCACCTAAAAACTCGGTGCAAGAAATCTCACCGGTGGTAACATCCGCACTTGCCAGACCAAAATTAATACCTAATTTATATATAGCACAAATGTAATTATTATTCTTTTCATCAAGCATTATACTGTCTATAACTGTACCCGGTGTAACAACTCTTATTATGTCACGCTTAACCAGTCCTTTAGCAAGTCTCGGGTCTTCCATTTGTTCACAAATAGCGACTTTATGTCCTTTTTTAACCAGTCTTGATATATATGTCTCCGCAGCATGATAAGGAACGCCACACATTGGTGCACGTTCCTCCTGTCCACAATCTTTTCCGGTTAGTGTAAGTTCGAGTTCTCGAGATGCCAAAATAGCATCATCGAAAAACATCTCATAGAAGTCTCCTACTCTAAAAAACATAATAGAATCTTTATTTTGTTCTTTCATCTCTAAATATTGCTTCATCATCGGTGTCATTTCTGCCATTTTTTCTATTCTCCTTCTAGCCTATCTACATCTACTTTCTCTACTTCTTTGATTAACTTTAGGAAGTTCTTCACTTAGTAATTTTATTTTTTCAGCATTATCTCCAAAACCTTTTATATATTCTTTGTATTTTCCTTGTTCAGCCTCAGTCTCGGGATATGTTTTACTCTTCTTTCCATTTGCTATACATTGCTTTAAATAACCGCTTCTATCCATTTCCAGTTGTGCCATAAGCTTATTTACATCAGGTACTGTCAAAAATTCAGTAAAAAAATCATGCTTACTATCGCGTGTCAAAATCTTGGCTGCTTTTAAAATCTGTGCAATTTTAGTAACTTCCTCATTGCCAAACTCATTCTTTTTACCCTCTTCTACCGTTTTATTCTTCATAAAACCTTCAAATCGATTAAAGTACAATGCATCAATTACTTCATCTATATCAGCTTTTTCATTAAAAGCCCTATTTTCATAATTTTCTTCACTTTCAAAAGCGTCATAAATACTAATAAGAGAATTAGCAAAAAGAATTCTTCTGTTTTTCATATCTTTTTCCAGTATTTCTCTTGTTCCTCTTATATGACCGCCTTCTCTTAACAATTTATCTGCAATTTTGTTAAATGTACAACCATTTTCAAACCTAACAATTGCATTAACTTGTGACTTAAGTTCGCCATTTACCTGCTTTTCATCTTCAAGTAGCATTTGCGACATATTCATTTCTTTAGCAAATCTTATACATTCTGTCTTATCCTTGGCTTTTTCGTTAAAATACTGTTCCATACCATTTAAGTAATCTAATAAAGTATTCGCACCAAATCTACCCGCAATCTTCTTATATTCCTCTTCATTAGACTGAGCTATTAGCGGACACATTACCTCATAATAAAATTTTGTGCAATTGCTATACTCTTGGTGTAATAAAATAGTATTTCCGATTTTTCTATCTAATGAATAATATTTACGCATAATGTTTCTGCCATCTTCTATCATCTGCTCAAACACTTGCTCTAAATCTTTTTTCTTTCCATTTTCATTATAAACTTTTTGAAGTATAGGGTAATTATATAAAGTTTTGGGATATCTCTTTACATACAAATCACACATTCCCCTAAAAAATGTATCGCGGTTTTCCATTTTTCCTTTTTCATATATTTTACCAATTTTTGAGTTAGTAAAGCTAATATCGTTAGCCTCTTTTATCTTTGAAATTATATCTTCCGGAATATCTCCACAAAGCAAATCAGACATATTAAATCTTCCCCAAATGTCCGCATACGCCTCAGAGGTTAATCTATCATAATTAAAATCATAAAAAGACTCATCGGCAGCTGATTTTAACACCATTTCGTATGCCATCTCCAAAACTTCCGGTCTTAATCTGCTACGATTTATAAAAGTTTTTTGCTTAGAATGTTCAACTTCGTGATAGATAGAAAGTAACATATCGCTTAAGCCTAAAATTCTTTTTTCCTTATCACCGGACCTAAAAAACTTTTGGTAAAAATACTCAACATTAATCCATATACAAGTATCTTTAGTTATGTCCTCGGCCTCGCTAGAAAAACCTAATGTACCTTCTTCGTCATCAATTTCTTCATTGTCTAAACTATGTAAAGTCTCATCATTCTCTTGAAATTCCAATTCAATTCTGTATGCTCCACACTCAAGTTCAGCCAATTCTTTAACTGACGTCTTTAGCATATTAAAATCTTCCTCGTTTAAAGGTCTCTCATTTAAAATATCCGCAAGTCTTTTTACAATCTCTCTTTGTTTTTCTTCATTCCCCTTGATACTAACGCTTTCCACTAACTTTATCCCCCGCTCTTTTAAGTTATTGTACTTTTATTTTCCCCGTTAAATACCACTTTCTCTGCTCCGTAATTTCTAAATCTATCATATTTCCAATAAGTTCATCCGAACCTTCAAAATTAACGACCTTACCGCCGTCTGTTCTTCCGGTTAATGTATTCTCATTAGTCTTACTATGACCTTCAACCAAAACTTTTTGAACTGTTCCTACTAATTTTGCATTCTCTTCTTCTAAAATTTCATTAACAACATTAATAAGTCTTCCGATTCTCTCAGTTTTTATCTTCTCATCTACTTGGTCCTCCATTCTAGCCGCTGGAGTTCCTTCTCTCTTTGAATATACAAACGTAAATGCTGAATAATATCTTACCTTCTTTACAACATCCATTGTATCTAAAAAGTCTTCTTCAGTTTCGCCAGGGAAACCAACAATTATGTCCGTTGTAAACAATACATCGGGAATTTTATTTCTTATTTTTTCAACTAAGCTTAAATATTGTTCCTTTGTATACTTTCTATTCATTCTTTTTAGAATACTACTGCTACCAGATTGCAATGGTAAATGTAGACATCTAGAAATCTTTGGCTCTATTGCTATCAAATCAATTAGCTCGTCTGAAAAATCCTTAGGATGAGGACTAACAAATCTTATTCTCTCAATTCCCTCAATCTTAGCCACTTTTTCTAAAAGTTTAGCAAACGACATAGGGTTCTCCAAATCTTTACCATAAGAATTTACATTCTGACCAAGCAAAGTAATTTCCTTATATCCGTCTTTGGCTAACTGTTTAACCTCTTTAACAATATTCTCAGGTTCTCTGCTTCTCTCTCTTCCTCTTACATACGGCACTATGCAATATGAACAAAAATTATTGCAACCATACATAATAGTAACAGACGCCTTTATATTGCTATCTCTTTTAATCGGCATATCCTCGGCAATCGTGCCATCAATATCCCAAATTTCAATAACCTTCTTTTCCTCAGTTATAGATTTATACAAAAGTTCAGGAAATTGATATAAATTATGCGTACCAAAAATTATATCTAAATGCTGTCCATGAGTCTTATTAAACTTTTCAACCATATGAGGCTCTTGTGCCATACAACCACCAAGAGCAATAACCATATCCGGTTTACTACGCTTTAATGACTTAAAGTATCCCAACTGTCCTAAAATTTTATCCTCAGCATTCTCTCTAACACAGCAAGTATTAAAAATAACTAAATCTGCCTCTTCAAGCGCTTCTGTAGCCACATAGCCCATTTTTTCTACCATACCCGAAATCTTCTCAGACTCGTTCTCATTTAATTGGCATCCCATCGTAAAAAGATGATACTTTTTCCCCTTAACTAAATGAGTTAATTTTTCAATATATTTGTTTTGTTCATCAATTTCCTCTGCCTTTAAAACACGAATTGCCATCTCTACACCCTTCCAACCTCTATATTTCAGCTTTCAATTATCTTCTACTTTAATCTTTCTAAAATTAACTTATTAATAACCTGTGGATTAGCTTTTCCACGACTTTCCTTCATTACTTGCCCTACTAAAAATCCTACAACATTAGTCTTACCACGTTTGTAATCCTCTATTGATTGTGGGTTATTAGCAATAACTTTATCCACCATTTCTAAAATAGCAGACTCATCACTAACCTGTGCAAGGCCTTTTTGGGCAATTATTTCCGAGACCTTTTTGCCGGTAGCCAAAATTTCCTCAAATACAGTCTTACCTGCTGTATTACTAATAGTGCCTTTAGTAATTTCTTTTATTAACTCAGCCAAAGTTTCAGGACTTATTTCAATTTCATTAATAGAAATCTCTCTTTCATTTAATACCTTAGAAATATCCCCTAAAACCCAGTTACTTGCCGACTTAGGCACAGCACCGAAAGAAACTACTTTATCAAAATATTCAGACATTTCTTTGCTAGATGAAATAAGTTCAGCATCGTACTCTGTCAACTTATATTCTGTTAAATACCTAGCTTTCTTTACATCAGGAAGCTCCGGCAAATTCTTTCTAATATCTTCTATGTATTCTTTAGTTAAAACTATTGGTACTAAATCCGGCTCTGGGAAATATCTATAATCTTGAGCGTTTTCCTTAGTTCTCATAACAACGCTTTCGTCTTTATCTTCATCCCATCTTCTAGTTTCTTGATGTATTTCTCCGCCATTTTCTACTACTTTAATTTGTCTCTTAATCTCAGTATCAATAGCATGTCCGGTTGCACTAAATGAGCTTATGTTCTTCATTTCAGTTCTCATACCGAATTTGTCTGAACCTTTGGGCATAATTGAAACGTTAACATCACATCTTAGTGAACCTTCTTGCATTTTACAATCAGACACTTCTATGTATTTTAATATAGTTCTAATCTTTTCAAGTAGTGCCTTAGCTTCATCAGAATTTCTCATATCCGGCTCAGTTACAATTTCAATAAGTGGAACTCCGCATCTGTTCATATCTACTAATGTACCATTGCCCCAAGCATTATGAAGTAACTTTCCGGCATCTTCCTCTATGTGAATTCTTGTAATTCCGATTCTCTTAGTTGAACCATTTACCTCTACATCCAAGTAACCATTCTTACAAAGTGGCAAATCATATTGAGAAATTTGATATGCCTTAGGTAAATCAGGATAAAAATAGTTTTTTCTATCTTGTTTGCTAAATAGTGAAATTTCACAATTCATAGTAAGTCCGGCCTTTACCGCATATTCAACAACTTTTTTATTCATAATCGGCAATGTACCAGGCATACCTGTACATATTGGACAGCAATGTGTATTTACATCGCCCCCAAATTCTGTTGTACAATTACAAAATATCTTAGTCTTTGTAGCTAACTCTGAATGTATCTCTAAACCTATAACACTCTCGTATTCCATATTCTCACTCCTACTCTTCACACTTACGTGCAACTCTTAAAATTGTCTTTTCATCAAAAGCTTTACCTATAATCTGAATACCTATTGGAAGTCCTTTGCTATCCTTTGCAACAGGTACAGAAATTGCTGGAACACCGGCAATATTTACAGGAACTGTACAAATATCTGATAAATACATTTCGAGTGGATTCTCAAACTTTTCACCAATCTTAAAAGCTGTTGTAGGAGCAGTTGGTCCTATGATAACATCATACTTACTAAAAGCTTTATTAAACTCATTTATTACCAAAGTTCTAGCCTTTAGTGCCTTTTTATAATAAGCATCATAGTAACCTGAACTTAAAACATAAGTGCCAAGCATAATTCTTCTCTTTACTTCCGGACCAAATCCTTCACTTCTACTATTTTCATATAAATCATTTAATGTATCTGAGTTTTTACTTCTATATCCGTACTTTACTCCATCAAATCTAGACAAATTTGAACTTGCCTCTGCTGAAGATAAAATATAATAAATAGACAAAGCATAATCAACTATCGGCATTGAGAACTCTTCAACAATAGCTCCCTTGCACTTTAATTCTTCAACCTTTTTCATAATAGCTTCTTTTACTTCCGCATTAATTCCTTCTCCAAAGAATTCACGAGGAAGTCCAATTTTTAAGCCCTTTATACCATCATTTAAGCCTTCTGTATAATCGGTAATTCCTGTATCAACAGAGGTTGCATCACTGTCATCCCTACCGGAAATAGCATTCATAACTAAAGCACAGTCAGTAACATCCTTTCCAAAAGGTCCGATTTGGTCTAATGAGGATGCAAAAGCAACAAGACCGAATCTAGAAACAGTTCCATAAGTAGGCTTTAATCCAACAATACCACAAAAAGATGCAGGTTCACGAATAGAACCACCTGTATCAGAGCCAAGTGAAATTAGAGCTTCATCAGCAGCAACTGCGGCAGCAGAACCGCCACTAGAACCGCCCGGCACACATTCAGCATTGTGTGGGTTTGTAGTCTTGTAAAAAGCTGAATTCTCAGTAGAACCACCCATTGCGAACTCATCTAAGTTAGTTTTACCAATTAAAATACATTTGTTTTCATTTAGTTTTTCTATAACAGTAGCATTATACGGAGGCACAAAATCCTCAAGCATCTTAGATGCACAAGTTGTTTTAACTCCCTTTGTACAAATATTATCTTTAATCGCAACAGGAATACCAGCTAAAACCGGCATATCCTTACCGGCATCAAACTCAGCTTGAATTTCTTCAGCTTTCTTTAATGCATTTTCTTTATCTAAAGAAATATACGCCTTAACCGTATCTTCTCTTTCTTCAATTCTCTTAAAAACAGACTCAACTACCTTCGGAACAGTAGTTTCTTTATTTCTATACATCTTCGCAAGTTCATGCGCAGTATATTCATACAATTCCATAATCTTCTTCCTTTCTTATAGTAAAAAGTTGATTCTCTTAAGCCTTCTACTGAACACTTGGTACAACCAAACAACCAGCCTCTTTAACAGGTGCATTTGCTATAATATCATTTCTATTATACGAAGGCTTTACTTCGTCTTCTCTCATCACATTTTGCACCTTTAAAATGTGATTTGTAGGTTCAACATTTTCAGTATCTAATTCGCTTATCTTATTAGCAAACTCAACGATTCCGTCCATTTGATGTGTTAATGTTTCCATTTCACTTTCAGGTATTTTTAGCTTTGCAAGTTTAGCAACATACTCAATATCCTTATTAGTTATCATCTTTATTATCCTTCCCCTCATACAACTTTAAAATTCTATCAACAATCTTTGCACCGGCCTCTAAATCCCTAAATGCAAGTTGATTTTTTCTTATCTTTATAAATCTCTCTTTATCATTTACAATAAGCTTGTTTACGGTCTTAGCCAAGTCATTTGGCTTAGTGCAAAGAAGCCCTAAATCATTTAATAAAATAAAATCTATATTTCCTTCTTCTTGACCAGGAAGAGCACCTGTAATTATAACCGGTAAAGTACAAGTAATACACTCCATAAGTACATTAGGGCTACCCCTAACAATTCCAACATCATTAGTAGTCATAAGAGTTTCAACATCTTTAACATAACCATAAATCGTCACTCTATCTAATTGGTTTCTAAACTTAACTTCTAAAGTCTCCTTTAGCTTTGTATTTCTTCCGGCAACAGCAGATAT
Source organism: bacterium (assembly GCA_963635575.1). Taxonomy (GTDB): domain Bacteria; phylum Bacillota; class Clostridia; order TANB77; family RGIG9151; genus RGIG9151. The sequence goes on from CAVHFU010000026.1 coordinate 13,957, forward strand.
TCTGGAATTAGGAATCTTAAGCAATCTTTCAATCGTAGCTCCCATATCTCCAGAGCCTTCTCCACCACTCATAATTAAGAAATCTATATTTTTCTTTTCACGAATAGCCTTATCGTCTATCATTTTTATTTTTGCACCGGCTTTTAATATTTCTTTTCTTACAGGAAGATTGATAATAGCCATTTTTTCTTCATCCGCGCCATTTTTAATAGCATATACCCAAGCTGATTTTGTAGGTGCAATCATTAAGTCAGCTCTAGGCTCAATCCAAAGTGGAGAAATAGAAATCAAATCAGCAAATACAGCAGCAAACTTGATTTTTTTCTTTCCTTTTCTTTCCTCAAGTAAGTCCATAACCGCATTATTAAATGCAGGGTGAACTGTGACAATAATATCCGGATTAAACTCGTCAACTAATTTATAAAACTTTCTCTTTATTATTCTTTTTACTACACTCTTTACTAAATGAGGTTCTGTTGCTGACATAGCATAAATAAATTTCCACATATCTTCGGAAGTTCTGATTATTGGTGCATACATTTTGCCAATTCTAAGTCCCATCTTACCTCCAAATTCAAATGCCTCGACAGACTTAAATTCAACATCTTTATACTTGCTAAGTTCTACCTCTAGGGCATTAGTTATACTTTTATGTCCATGTCCTGTAACATATGATGTCAAAATTAATACACGTTTTTTCATACGCTCTCCCCCTATTTTACAAAATCATTTTCTTAAATTCTTCTTCATCTATTACTTTAACGCCTAAATCTATAGCTTTTTGCAATTTACTTCCTGCTTCTTCTCCTGCTAAAACATATGTTGTTTTCTTAGAAACACTACCAGATGCCTTTCCGCCAAATCCTTCAATAATTTCTTCAGCCTCAGGTCTTGTATATGTCGACAATGTTCCTGTTAAGACGAACGTCATTCCGGCGAATCTGTTATCTGCATTTTCCTTTTTCTCACCTTTAGTATTAACACCAACATCTTTTAATCTCTTTATGGTATCTTTTACCTGTTCATTCTCGAAATATTTTACTATACTTTCGCCCATTTTTAAACCTATTTCATTAATATTTGCAAAGTTTTCGGCTTTTGCTGTCGCAATTTCGTCAATATCCCTAAATTGCTGTGCAATGAGCTTGCCCGCTTTTTTGCCAATATGACGTATACCTAGTCCAAAAATAAGCTTATCTAAACTATTACTCTTACTCTTTTGGATAGCATTAATTAAGTTCTCAGCGGACTTTTTACCCATTCTATCTAACTTCTCTACGTCGTGAACTTTTAATTCATAAATATCTGCAATATTATGAATCAAACCTGTTTTAAGTAATAGCTCAATATTTGCCGGACCAAGTCCCTCTATATCCATAGCCTCCCTAGAAGCAAAATGAACAATACTTCTAAATAATCTTGCAGGACATTCTATTCCAGTGCATCTTACAGCAGACTCTCCTTCTACCCTTTCAACATCGCTTCCACAAACAGGGCATTTCTTTGGCATATTAAACACTACTTCATTTCCAGTTCTATCTGCTGTCACTACCTCTACAACTTCCGGTATAATTTCTCCGGCCTTTTGTACTAAAACTGTATCACCAATTCTTATATCTTTCTCTTTTATATAATCTTCATTGTGAAGAGTAGCTCGAGAAACATTTGTACCCGCGAGTCTAACAGTTTCTAATTCAGCAGTTGGAGTTAAAACTCCGGTTCTACCTACTTGAATAACAATATCTTTAATTTTAGTTGGCTTTTTCTCGGGAGGATACTTATAAGCAATTGCCCATCTAGGAGTTTTACTAGTGTTTCCAAGCTTTTCTCTGTCTAGAAGGCTATTTACCTTTACAACAGCTCCATCTATGTCAAACGTAAACTCGCCTCTAAGCTCACCGATTTTATCAATCTCTTTTTCTATTTCTTCACCATTTTTTGCAACATTGCAAACAGGGATAACATTAAACCCTTGAGATTTTAAAAACTCAATAGACTCTTTATGAGAATTAAACGGCACATCACTTTTTTGCACATTAAATACAAAAATATCTAGTCCTCGCTCACGCACTACATTTGCATCTAGTTGCCTTAGTGAACCTGCCGCAGCATTTCTAGGATTTGCAAACAATGGCTGGCCATTCATTTCTCTTTCTTCATTTAACTTCATAAAAGTCTCATTTGGAATATAAACCTCACCACGCACCTCTATATTTAATTTATCTTTTAATTTGTGAGGTATGTTTTTAATAGTCTTTAAATTTTCAGTAACATCTTCTCCAACAATTCCATTTCCACGAGTAGAACCTCTTACTAACTCCCCATTTACATATTCTAACGAAACAGAAAGTCCATCAATTTTAGTTTCTACCGTATACTCAACATTATCTCCTAATGCCTCTTTCATTCTTTTATCAAAATCATATAACGCAGCTTTGTCAAAAATATCTTGAAGGCTAAGCATTGGTACATCGTGGTGTACTTCAGAAAATCCCTCCTTAACATTACCAATAACCTTTTTAGTTGGTGAATCTTCTGTAACTAAATCCGGATTCATAAGTTCAAGATTTTTTAATTCTTGCATCATCATATCGTATTCAAAATCTGAAATTTCAGGCTTATCCTCGTTGTAATACTTATTTGCATGATATCTTATTTTTTCACGCAATTCCTCAATGTACTTTTTTGTATTCATCCTTTTCCTCCGTTATAATATCTCTAGAACTTCCTTAGGAACCCATTTGTCAATATTTTTACCATACTTATGTAATTCCATAACAACAGATGAGCTTATATGTGCTGTTTTACCAGCTCTAAAATAAATTGTTTCGACACCAGAAACCTTGCTATTTACAACAGCCAAATTTTCCTCATACTCATAGTCCGTTCCGTTTCTTAATCCTCTTACTAAGAACTTTGCCCCCTTTTGCATCGCAAAATCAACAGTAAGACCGTCAAACACGTAAACTTCAGCGTTATTAATTCCGTTACTTGCTATTACTTTTTGAATTGCACTTTTCATAGCTTCTTTATCCGTTCGTCTCTTTTTCTCACTATTAACCGCAATCGCAACATAAACGGTATCAAAAACCTCAGCCGCTTGCCTTAAAACGTGTAAATGTCCAATCGTAAATGGGTCAAACGACCCCGCATATACAGCCTTCATATAAAGCCCTCCTAAATTATGAATTAATTAAATTTATCAATTCTTCAACTATTTTTTCTTCTGGAACTTTTTTTATTATTTCTCCCTTCTTAAACAGTAACCCACAGCCGTCACCACAAGCAACTCCAAAATCTGCTTCACTAGCCTCTCCTGGTCCATTCACAGCACATCCCATAACGGCCACTTTTATATTTTTATCTATATTTTCTACTGCTTTTTCAACCCTCTCGGCAATTGGTAGCATATTTACCTTGGTTCTTCCACAAGTAGGACAAGATACGAACTCAACACCTTTATTTCTTATGCCCATTCCCTTTAAGATCTGCCAACCAACCTTTACCTCATCAACCGGGTCAGAAGTCAATGACACTCTTAGTGTATCTCCAATTCCTTCATTTAATAAAATTCCTATTCCCATAGAATTCTTAATCGTTCCGCCAAGTAACGTTCCGGCCTCTGTTACTCCAATATGTAAAGGATAATCACATTTTTCAGACAATAATTTATAGGCTTTAATCGTATCAGGCACATTAGAAACCTTAAGCGAAACAACCATATTATTAAAATTCAAATCCTCTAAAAGCTTTACATGTTCATACGCGCTTTCAACCAGCCCATCAACAGTAACCTTTCCGTATTTTTCAATTACACGCTTTGCAAGAGAGCCACCATTAACTCCAACTCTTATCGGAATATCTCTTTCTTTTGCCGTATCAACAACAGCTCTAACCCTGTCAATATTCCCAATATTTCCGGGATTAATTCTTATTTTATCAACTCCATTTTTCATTGCTTCAATAGCTAATCTATAATCAAAATGTATATCAGCAACAATAGGAATAGAAATTTGTTTTTTAATCTCACCTATAGCTTGTGCCGCTTCCATATCTAAAACAGCCACTCTTATTATTTCACAGCCTACATCTGTAAGTTCTTTTATTTGATTTACAGTAGCAGCAACATCTCTTGTATCTGTATTGCACATAGATTGAACTAAAATAGGCTCGTTTCCTCCTATATATCTATCTCCAATTCTTACTTTCCTAGTCATTTTTCTCATATCACTATCCCCCTAATTTACCACATATATTTTATACATTTTTTTGCAAAACGTCAAACTTTCGGCAATATTTTATTTAGGACGGAAGTTTGACACTTGTGAATAAAAATAATTCTTAAAAGCATGATCAATGCTTTATTTTTTTGTCAAATTTTTAATTTTAGTATTGCGTACTTATCGTACTTGGTGTATAATATCTCTGTACGGAGGAAAAAGATATGAGATTAAAAATTACAAAAACAAATTCAGATACAAATTACTACATCATAAAAGATGTTACTAAGAACGGAAAAAGGACTACTCAAATATATGAAAAACTCGGAAACATTAAGTGCATTTCTGAACGTGCTAATGGCGAATCACCTTTAGAGTGGCTTAATAAATACATAGAGAGTCTAAATAATGAACTGAAAAAAGGTAATGAAAATGTTGTAATAAAAAAATCAACTTCTTCATTATTGGAAAAAAATGTGCAAAATTCTTTTAATATTGGTTATGTGTTTTTACAAAAAATTTACAATGCATTAAAACTAAATGAAATTTGTAAAAATATTTCTCAAAAATATAAATTTGAATATGACTTAAACTCAATTCTTTCAAGATTAATATATACAAGGATTTTAGAACCTTCTTCCAAACTTTCTTCTTTTGAATCTTCTAAAAATTTTTTAGAACAACCTAATTTTGGACTCCATCATATTTACAGAGCTTTAGAAGTTATTGCTAAGGAAACTGAAAATATTGAAGCTGAGGTCTACAAAAATAGTTTAGATTTGGTTAAACGTAATTCTAAAATTTTGTATTATGACTGTACTAATTATTTCTTTGAAACAGAACAACCCGAAGGAATTAAGCAGTATGGGGTATCTAAAGAACATAGACCTAATCCAATTGTTCAAATGGGCTTATTTATGGATGGAAATGGATTTCCTCTCGCTTTTTCAATAAACTCAGGAAATACAAATGAACAAATTACATTGAAACCTTTAGAACAAAGAATAATTAAAGACTTTGGATTATCTAAATTTGTTGTCTGTACTGATGCTGATTTAGCTTCTAATGAAAATAGAATTTTTAACAATATGCAAAATCGTTCCTTTATTGTTACTCAGTCGCTTAAGAAAATTAAAGGTCACCTAAAAGAGTGGGCTCTTTCTCCTGAGGGATGGAGGAAAAATAATTCTAAAAAAGTTATAAATTTAGAAAACATAGACATCATGTCTAATAATGATGATGTATATTACAAAGAACGTTGGATTAAAGAAAATGGCTTAGAACAAAGGTTAATAATTTCTTACTCACCTAAATATGCCGCCTACCAAAAAGCCATTAGGAATTCTCAAATTTTAAGAGCACAAGAATTAATAAATAACCCTTCTAAAATTTCAAAAAGTAGACAAAACGATCCTAAACGTTTTGTTACTTCTAAAAGTATTACTGCTGATGGTGAAATTACTGAAAAAAGAGTTGTTTCCTTAAATGAAACTGCCATTAAAGATGAAGAAATGTTTGATGGCTTTTATGCTGTTTGTACCACCCTTGAAGATGACATTAGTGAAATTATTAAAGTAAATAAACGCAGGTGGGAAATTGAAGAATCTTTTAGAATCCTAAAATCTGAATTTAAGGCTAGACCTGTTTACTTAAAAAATGATGACAGAATAAAGGCTCATTTTACTATTTGTTTCCTTTCGCTAGTTGTTTACAGAATTTTAGAAAGCAAGTTAGAGAATCAATATACTAGCCATGAAATTATATCGAGCCTAAGAAATATGAATTTATTAAAAGAACAAACATCATATATTCCAACTTATACAAGAACTGATATAACAGATTTATTACATGATAAATTTGGGTTTAGAACTGATTATGAAATACTAAACAAGAAATATATTCAAAAAATATTAAAATAAAATTTAAGTACGCATTTTAAAAACGCCAGAAGCCTTTGTACAAAAGGTTTCTGACGTTTAACTGTCAAACTCGAGATTTTATACATTTTTTTGCAAAACGTCAAACTTTCGGCAATATTTTATTTAGGATTATAAAATGTTTTTAATTAGCGCTGTATTGTTAATGTACTACATATTTTAAACAACAAAAAACGCTAAACCTTTAAGATTTAGCGCTTTTTATGGTGTGCCTGAGACGATTCGAACGTCCGGCCAACGGCTTAGAAGGCCGTTGCTCTATCCTGCTGAGCTACAGGCACATATGTAACTCACAACAGGGTTATTATACAATGTAATTTCATAAAAATCAAGTGCTTTTTTATAAATTCCTTATAAAATATGATTAATTTTTGATAAAATCCTATATATTAATTTTTGAAAATGTCCCAAATA
>CAVHFU010000027.1:0-20466 GCA_963635575.1 bacterium
ATATAGTTCACTTTTAAGTCGATGTGATAATTCCTATATTATCAGTAAAATATATGTGTGTATTGAGCTGGTAATAGGAGGATGGGAATATGGAATATAAACTTGTCGGCAATAAAGTTAAAAAAGCAAGACGCGAAAAAGGAATCACACAAGAAAAATTTGCTGAGGAGCTCGGCGTATCAGTAAGCTTTATAAGCCAGGTCGAATCCGGAGATAAAAAATTCAATTTATCAAGAATAAGCGAAGTAAGCCAAATACTAGAAAAACCGGTTGGATATTTCATAGACGGCTATTCAGAAGAAGTTGGACCGGGAACTGACTTTGAAAAAATCAACAGCATATTAAAGAATATGACCAAAAAGCAATTACGCTTAAGCTTAGAAGTAATTAGGGCTATAGAAAAAATAGATAATGAAGACTAAGAAAACAACTATTTCTGTTGAGTTTGTCAAGTAAAGTGTGTAGTTTTTTCTAAAACTTACACACTTTATTTTACACGTCTCATTTAATTAGTTTAAAAAACAAAAAAGATATATACAATAATAAAAGTTTGTGGTATAATATCTCAAGTAAGGTGATATGTTGTTGGGAGGTTGTTTTATGGGAACAAATCAAAGAAAACACACAAGGTATGATAATCCTAAGGGAATATTTAATATAACTACCGATAAAAAGACTTGGCATGAAATCGGATTAGAGGATATTTCTGCGGGCGGAATGAAATTTACTACTTCTGCGTCTTTTGATGTTGACGAAGGAATTCAAGCGGTTCTTACTTTAAGAAATCGTATTAAGGATGACAATACATTAAATCTTCAAGGAACTATTAAACGTAAGATAGAATTAGATCATGGCGTAAATGCATATGCTGTTGAGTTTTCTAATGTTAATGCAAAACAGCTTACTAATCTATCTGAAATAATGTCTTTCATAAGATAAAATTAAGGCCCTGTGATGTTTCATAGGGTTTTTTCTTCACGAAAAGTAATGAGGCCTTTTATCATGTAAAAACTTGAAAAAAAGGTAAAATAGAGTATAATATACTTATAGAGAGTGAAAAAAGCAAACTAAACGAAAGTTTAGGTCGCAAAGCCTACGAGACTAAGGCAATATTTAAACTGATATTGCTACGTTGGTCGGGTTGCCGTATTATACTGAGAAGAGGTGCTAATTGGCAAACCGATTTAGCACTTTATTTTATTTTAAATTATTTTTTCCGATAGAAAAATTGAGATAGTGTATTTAGGTATATTTTATTGGAGGTGCCTAATGAAAAAGTTTTTAATGTGTTTATTTATAGGCTTATTTATATTAACTGGGGAAGCACTTGCAGTATGTGCATGTTGTGGTGCAGAGACTAAAGTAGAAGCATCTACTGGTCCTAGCGGTCAACCTGTAAGAAGGATAGTATGTAGTGACGGTTGTAGTAGTTACTATAGTGTTTGCTCCACATGTGGTAAGTGTAGCACACATTGTACTTGCCCAGATGGCTCAGGTGGTTCAGGTTCAGGCTCTGGCAGTCCGGGTCATATATGTAGTTTTGTGAATAAGTGCAGTAAGAAACATTGTGATATATATATTTGCACTTACTGTGGAGTACACAAGAATAATGCCACTTGTGGTGGAGATTGCAATTCAAACGGATATTGCTCTCATTGTAGCGCACCGTATTGTACAATTTGTAATGATCATGCATGCACTCACAACAAAAATGGTTATTGTTCCAAACCACATTGCACATCAAGAGTTTATTGTTCTAGGTGCGGACATGTATGTAACGGTGACCATAAATATGGTACATTAATTTGTCCGGAAGTCCATTGCGAGGATTTTATTTGTACTGTTACAGGTTGTAATCAACATAAAAGTATAACTTGTGGCGGAGGTCATACAAATGGTGAATGGATTGAAGAAAACGGCGTTCACAACAGATATTGCGGAAGAACTGATTTAGGTTGTACTACTATTGTTGATTCACACGCAATTGTATGGGGAACTCCTGATAAGACACATACTTCTACTTGTATGAGAGGATGTGGGATTACATACACACATGATCCTAAGTGGGGAGAATATTTTAAGAATGGGTCTACACATACTAGAAACTGTATGGTTACTATAGGTGATGCTACTTGTCAAGCTACTGATTCACATACACCGATTTGGTCCGAGTATGTAAAATCAGATAATGGCGGTGAGGAAAGTGGTGCTAGTCATTTAAGGAGATGTACTATTAGTGAATGTAAATTAACTGATGGTGAGCATACATGGTCAAATGATGTTAAATGGCGTAAAGTTGACGAGGAAAAGCATAAGAGAGAATGTCCTACTTGCGGACTTACTCAAGTATTAAATCATGATTTTATTGAGAGAATTGCTATTGCAGATGATATAGAAAAGCATTATAAAGTTTGTGCTTTGTGTGTTGATGAGGAAGATAATAAGTATAAAACGTATGAGAATCATGTAGATGAAGAAACAAATGGTAGAGGTAATGGAATATGTGATTTATGTAATAAGGAACTTTGGAGGGTTACTAAGTCCATAGAAGTGCCTACAAATGAGAATGTTGTTGTTGAGGTCGAGATGTTTTCTGATTATGATGACAAGATAAAGTTGCCGAAGAAGATGACTGATGAATATGGAAATGAGTTCTTTGAGGAATCAGGGAAATATAGCATTGAGAAAAACGGACAATATACTTTTACATTTGAATGTCCTGATAGAGACGTTATTGTGGAAATAGATAATATAAGTAAAACCATATATGGAAGAGTTATTGTCACACCTGATACTGCCACAACCGAAAGTGTTACTTTGAAGTTAGTTACAAGCAAAGAGGGTGTCGATAAGACTATTGATGTTAAATTTGAAGATGAAGAGTGGCAAATAGATACTTTAGAACTTGAGAGGGAAGTAAGTAGCAATGGTGTATATACATTTTATGCTAGGGATAGCTTAGGAAATACAAAGGTTTTCTCTGTTAATGTAAGTAACATTGTTTCTGGCTTTGGTTCTGTGACTACCACATTTGATGTATTCCAAAACGGGTATATTTTTACAGATATTTTGGTTAATGTTAATCAAGCATGGATTTTAGATGATGCTTTGGTTAATTGTTTAGAAGGTTCTATTTATAAGTATAAAGTTGATGGAAGTGGATTAAAAACAGCTGTTGGTTTTAATAAAGTGCAGATAATAGATTCACTTGGTAATAAAGTTACAGGGGGAGTTTTAAATTCGGGAGCATATTATTTGAGAGTGGCGATTGGAGGAGCGAATGTATTTTCTGATGTTGGAACATATATGATTGAAATCAAGGACGTTACTATTAAGAACGGCGAAAACACATTGGTTACTTTATCGGGGAAAAATAGAATTGAAGTTGTTGTACAGTCGTTAAACGATTTGACTTAAGGGGGGATGTGTAATGAAAAATTGGTTAAAAATATTTTTTATAAGTTTAATATTTGTCGTAATTCATTATACTTCTGCTTTGGCAACCGACTCTAATAGTCCTAATGCCCCGATTTTATATAAGGATATGACTCCTATAAAATGGAACAATCTTTATGAGGTAGAGACAACAAGTAATGATTTAGATTGGTATAATTATGAAAATAAAAAATGGGCTAATGCTAAGGATGGAGATGGAAATTATTGGACATGGATTCCTAGATATACATATAAAATATCCGGAAATAATGTTGATATAGTTTGGAGTTCAGGAACCACAGACTATACAGAAGATGGTTATATGCTTCATCCCGCATTTGTGACTGATACTTATGTTGGCGGAAATCCTAATGAGTATGGTAGCTATAAAAATGGAATAGGAAGGAATGAATTAACTGGTTTTTGGGTTGCAAAGTATATGGCGAGTGATAATGATGGTAAAGTATCTATTACTCCTAACAAGCAGCCTGATGTTAGTAAAAATATTGGTGAGGCATTTAATACTTGCTTAAATATGGAGAGTAGTTTAGGTATTTCTACTCATCTGATTAAAGCTAGTGAGTGGGGGGCGGTTTCATATTTAACAAAAGCTATCGGAGTTATTCCTGCTGAAAATAATACTGGACTTACTGGTGGAATAAATCTAGCAGGCAGTACTACAAATAATTCTTATGGTGTTTTTGATATGAATGGTCCAACAGGTGAGTATTTATCAGCACTTGTTATTAAAGATACTTTAAATACGAGTGCACTTACATATGCTGGTAAGATGACAGATGAACAGTATGATAATATTATCGATGTTGTTAGTTTGACTGAAAACGATAATGCTGATAATAACGAATCAAGATTAAAAGATTTTTATGGTTTTTCAATGTATGAGTCTAAGGGTTTTGTATTGTATGATACTGAAAATGCTCCGACAGATAGTGAACCATTTTTCTCTAAAGGTGGAATTGGCGTTGGAATGTTTGGGTATGATAGAAATGGTGGAATAGGGCTTGGATATAGGCCGACATTATCAGTGTACTCATCTTATTTATCCGAAGATGTGACTTTCTTTGATACAGAAGCGTCAGTTGTGGCGGGAGATTATTTGGTGGTCAGTGTTAATTTTAGTGTTGACCAAGACTGGAAGTTTGGTTTAGGTGAGAATGAAACAATAATTGAAAATGGAAAGGTTGTTTCGGGTAAGGAAAAGAGAATTTTTGATTTCATCGATTTGAGATATGTTCAAAATAATAAGGCGATGACTTTGACTAATGCTAATTTGAATGAACATTTAATTGGTATTATTGAAGGAGATACGACTCTTAAAGAATTAAATTCAAATACTGTATTTAAGGCCGATACTCAGTATACTATTAGAGTTAGAGTTGGCGGATATAATAGCGAAGATGTACCTGTATTTCTGGCTATACCCGATATGACTTCAAAGATTGTTGCAAATAATATTGATGTTAAATCAGTCGATACTGGGGCAAATTTAATGATTGCAAGTATTACAAATAACAAGGTAAGGCTTTCAATTTATGATTCGCAAGGAAGAATTCCGGTGTTGACTGGTGTGAGATTAATTTCTGCACCTGACAAGAAGGATTATTACAAAAATGAAGAATTATCATTGATAGGTGGAAAATTAGAGGTTTCATATGGGGATAACAAGGCTATTCTTGAGTTAACTAAAGATAATGTTGTTGGATACGGGAGTGTTACCGCTACGGTGGGTAATAATCAATTAGTAGAGCTTGTATATGGTGGTATTGAGGTTACTCAAGATGATGTTAAGTTTATAATTAACGTTAGCGATAATGAGAAGTTTAATGTTAGGGGTTATTCTAAACCTGATAATACAGCACAGATTGTCTCTGGTATTGGGCAATACAAACAAGGTGAAACGGTTAATTTGAAGGCTAATATTTATCCGGGATATAAGTTTTCGAGCTGGAGTTCTTTGAATGCCAATATATTGGATACTGATAGTGTAAGTAACGCGTATTTTACTATGCCAGGTAAGGACGTTACTGTTTTTGTTAATACGGTAGGGGTTATGAGGTTAGAAGTTATAAATCCTAAGACGGAGTTTGAGAGAGGAGAATCTTTTGGACTTGGAGATGGAAATATAATTGCTTATTATCCGGATGGTAGTAGCGAGGTTTTAACATTAAATTCTACTGGTGTTACATCTAGTCCAGCTAAAAATCAAATATTAGATGAGTTAGGCGAAAGAACTGCAACGATTAAGTATGGTGGTGCAGAGACAACTTACACAATTAATGTTGTTAAAGAGAAGTATAGTTTAACTTTTTATATTGATTCACTAGATGTTGGTAGTATCAAAATGAATGATAATGTTGTTGTTCCTATTGATGATAAAGTTAGTGCTACTGCAAAAGTTTCTTACGATGAATTTGTTTCTGTTGAGGCTGTTCCGAATGAGGGATATTCTTTTTATGGTTGGTACGTGAATGATGAAAATTTAATTTCTGATGAATATTTAGCTTCTGACGGATTTATGTTTATTATGCCTCAAAAGAATGTTATATTGAAGGCGAGTTTTGTTAAGGCACATACTGTTAAGTATCTAGTTAATGATAAGAATTATGGATATATTTCTGGAGAGACTGAGCAGGTTATAAAGAATGGTGAGAATGCTTCTGAGGTTACTGCTATTGCAAATGAAGGGTATAAGTTTAAGTCATGGAGTGATGGTCGTACACTTCCTGATAGATTAGACCAATATGTAGTGGAAGATGCTACATATACTGCGAAATTTGTTAAGACTTGGACGGTTCAGTATTTGGTTGATGGGGTTACATTTGCCACAAGAACTGTTGAAGATGGAGCAAACGGATATATTTCCGAAATACCAAGTAAGTATGGTTATGTATTTTCAAAATGGGATAAAGATTTGGAGTTCATAACTTCAGATGTTGTAACAAATGCAATGTTTTTGCCCTGGATATCGCTAGACCCTAATGGCTCGATTGAGCCGAGTGGTTTAGTGGAAACTCATATTACAGGTAAAAATGTGAAAGATGGAACTTTTGAGTATATAATTTCTGAATCACCTACAAATACAGGTGAAAACATATCTGATTATGTTTCAAATGATACATTCAACTTTGAAGGAAGTTGGGAAAAAGATGGTGAGTTATATAGGAGCTATGTAAATTTAGCAGGTAAAGAGGATTCAAGTACAACTATTACTATATTTTCAAACAATGATAAAGAGATTGTCAGATTTGATTACATGTTTGCAGTAACATCAGGTCAGTTACTTGGGATAACTATTAACGGAACGAGAGTTACTGAGTATGATGAGGAAATTAATGTTTGGCATAATTTTAATAAGGAAGTAAATACTATTGATGGGAAAATAGTTGTTGGTATAAGTTATAGTCAAGATAGTGTTTATTCAGATAGTGATTATGCTGCAATTAAGAATTTTAAAATAGGTAGACAATGGACTAAAATTAGTAGTGAATATGATTTAAGGGATAGTGCAATTTGGTCTGAAAATTATGTGCATGTTCGAGGTGTTTTCCCATATGATAATGGAGAAGTGACTTACCAAATTGTTTCTGAAATGTTTAAGGGAGATAACAACAATACAGGAGATTTATTTACTATTACTTATGAATTAAATGATGGTATTGATCCTGGTAACCCAACAAGTTATACAAAGGATAGTGAAGATATAACCTTAATGAATCCTACAAAGAATGGGGCAGAGTTTTTAGGTTGGACCGGAAGTAATGGTACGACTCCATCAACAACAGTAGTTATTCCGTCAGGAAGTACAGGTAACAGGTCATATGTTGCTAACTGGATGGAAGAAATTTATACAATTACATATAACCTAAATGGTGGTACTGTAAATGGTACAAATCCAACAAGTTATACATTGGGTAGTAAGGATATAACTTTAATTAATCCGACGAAAGCGGGATATGTGTTCAAGGGTTGGAAAGGAACAGATTTAACAGGGGCTACCCAAACAGTTACAATTCCGACAGGAAGTACAGGAAATAGAACGTATACGGCGACATGGGGTCCGATGCTCGAATTAGAATACAATATTGTATATAATTTAAATGGTGGAACAACACTAATTGAAAATCCTACATCTTATAATTCTAGTACTCCTACATTTGAATTAATAAATCCTACAAAGGATGGGGCAGAGTTTTTAGGTTGGACTGGAAGTAATGGTACTGATCCGGAAGAGAAAATTATAATTCCGAAAGGAAGCACGGGTGATAGGGTATACAGAGCAAATTGGGATGATGGTTTCTCAATCACATATAATCTTGAAGGTGGATTCTTAGAGGGAAGTTCGAATCCTACAAGTTATAATTTTGAAAGTGGTGATATAACGTTAAATAATCCTGTCAGAGATGAGTATACATTTACAGGTTGGACCGGAACGGGATTGACTACGAATACGATGAAGGTAATCATTCCGTCAGGAAGTACAGGGGATAGAACCTATACGGCAAATTGGGTTAAACAAATATATCATGTGGTTTGGAAAAATTATGATGATACTACGTTAAAAACAGATGTTGTTGATATAGGAACAATTCCAACGTATTCCGGTGTTACTCCGACTAGGGCTTCAACTACTTTGTACGAATATACGTTTAGTGGCTGGTCGCCTACAATAGTTAAAGTAACCCAAAATGCTACATATACAGCACAGTTTACTGAGAAGTTACGAACATATACAGTAAGTTTTGATGGTAATGGAGCTACGAGTGGAACTATGGCAAGCCAGACGTTTACAGCTGGTAAGTCGGCTAAACTAACTTCGAATTCATTTGTTAAGACGGGATACACCTTTAATGGTTGGAATACAAAAGCAGATGGTACTGGTACAAGTTATGCAAATAATGCAAGTTACACGGCAACTTCAAATATTACTTTATATGCAAAGTGGAAGGCTACAAATTACACGATAACGTATATCTTAAATGGAGGAATAGTAAATGGAACAAATCCAACAAATTATACAGCAGGAAGTGCTACAATAACATTAATAAATCCGATCAGAGAAGGATATACATTTACAGGTTGGACTGGAACAGGATTAGCAGAAGCCGCAACTGTGGTAACAATTTCGAAGGACAGTACTGGAAATAGAGAGTATACGGCAAATTGGTTATGCAATGGCACAAGTTGTACTGGAACTGTACGAGCGATTAGCTGTACAAACTGTAATGGCACGGGACATGGATATTGTAAGTTATCCTCTTTTAGCCAAAAAGCTAGCATGTCTTATTGGTGTAATGGAGGATGCGGGTATGTAAATTCAATATTAACGAGTTATTGTTCTAGTTGCAGAAATTATTTTGAATGGTTTTTACATAATGAATGTGGAAATGGTATTTACAGGTTTGGTACAAAGTTAAATAATTTAAATACTTTAGTTGGTTCATCGGTATATTTAGAGCAAGAATTCCACTTGGATTCCGATGAACTTGATGAATTATATGATGGTCTGGCAAAAGGTGAAAAAGAAATTAGTTTTTATCCTAATATTAATTACCACTTAGAAAGTTGCAGTGAATGTAATGGTAGTGGGGTTGTTTACAAATGCAAGACTTGTTCCCAAACGTTTAGTGAGTTACCAACACAGCATTGTGCACATGGTTATACGTCATCACATAACTAAATTTAGACAATAAAAAATACCACTTAGGTAAGATGCCTAAGTGGTATTTTTAATTATCTTTATGAACTATAAATGCGGATGGAAGATATCTTCCATATGTTGTTCCGTTTGATGGCTTGGTTTGAATTTTTCCGTCATAGTACATTATAGAAGACGAACCTCCGTCTAGGGCTGCTGCGTTTACTGCACCGTATGATGCGAGTATGTCTTGACATTCTTTCATTGTTGCTCCTATACTGTGTAGCTGGCGTCCTTCTATTACTAGCATTAATATACTTCCGTCTAATGTTTGACCTATTGCAGTTCTTGGGTGGAGGCCATAACCTCCGTTTCCTTCTTTTATTCTGTTTTGGCTATTTACAATTAGCTTATAGAATGGTTCTACTGCGTCTCGTAAGTTTAGATTTTTTATTTCTTGTTTTGTGAATGTTCCTATTATTAAGTTATTGTCTGTGTCTAAACCTACTATATCATATTCGTCTTGTTCGGGTAGATAAATTATTTTGCCTTCTGAGATTAATATTCCTACCGGGTATGCTGCTTTGCCGTGTCCGCCTTCGTCTACGAATCCGCTTCCGTTTATTCCTGCGACTGCGTCATAATTATCTATGATTTCTTCTAAGAATTGCCCTTTTGTTCCTAATGTTTCACTTATTCCTACGAATACTTGCTCCGGATTACTTATTTTTATTAGTTTGCCTTTGTAGGTTGAACCGGAGATGTCGAATGTTTGGATTTTATTTACTTTATTTTCATATTTATCTAATTTTATTGTGTTTTGAGTGAAGTCCGGTGCAACTTCTTTTTGCATTACTTCGTTTATTGTGTCTTCTGAGAAGAACAGTGTTGCTAGCCATTGGTGTGTGTATGTTGTCATTGCTGTTCCTATGTAAAGGTCACGTACTTGCCTGAATGGTTTTATTGGTATGTAAAATATGCTGATTGCTGTGAGCAGGCAAACTACGAATAGTGCTGTTAGTATTGAAAAGAGGTATAGTCCAAATGAGTGTGTCATTTTTTCTCTTTTTTTCTTTTTCATTTCCGGTGGTAGTTTTTGCTTTGGGTTAGTGAATTCGGTAAATATTTGGTATGCTATTAAATTTGATAAATAAAAGTCGTCTGCCGGATAGCGTTCATAACCGTCGTTTATTATTGTTTTTGTTCTTATTATGTCTTTCGATGTGTCTAGTCCGTCGGCTTGGCATTTTTTCTCTATTTTTAAAATACAACGATAAAGCTTACGCCAAGTGCAGTTGTCAAGCAAGAACTGGATGTCTCTTGCGTGCCAATAGTAATCACCTGTATAAGCTTCTATTTTTGTTCTATCTAAACCATTTTCAAAGTCATTAATTGTGTTTGACATGTTAATACCTCTAAAAATTTTTTGTGTATACTACTAATATAATATCGTTAAATTATATGCTTTTCTATATACTTTTTGAATAAAATAATTAAAACTGGAGTAATATTTAAAAGGTTTTGATATTTTGATGTTGAATTAATACGGTAGTTAGTATATAATCTGCTTTGTTAGTGGTTATCGTGAGATGGGAGGAAGAAAATTGTTTGGTTTTGGACAAGATATTGGAATAGATTTAGGAACAGCTACAGTACTTATTTATGTTAAAGGCAAGGGAATTGTACTTCGTGAGCCTTCTGTTGTTGCGATTGATAAGAACTCTAATGCGGTTATGGCGGTTGGAGAAGAGGCTAGGCTTATGCTTGGGAGAACTCCGGGAAATATTGTTGCGATAAGACCTCTTAGAGATGGTGTTATTTCTGATTATGGTGTTACTGAGAGAATGCTTAGATATTTTATAAATAAAGTGTGTGGTACTAGAATTTTTAGACCTAGACTTGTAATTTGTGTGCCGTCTGAGGTTACTGAGGTTGAGAAGAAGGCTGTTATTGATGCTGCTATGCAGGCTGGGGCTAGAAAGGTTCAATTGATTGAGGAGCCTATTGCTGCTGCTATTGGCGCGGGTATTGATATTTCTAAGGCTTGCGGTACTATGGTTGTTGATATTGGTGGCGGTACTACTGATATTGCTGTTATTGCACTTGGTGGAAATGTTATTAGTACTTCGCTTAAGGTTGCTGGTGATAAGTTTGATGAGGCAATTATTAGGTTTATGAGAAAGAAATATAATGTTATGATTGGTGAGAGAACGGCTGAGGAGATGAAGATTAATATCGGATGCGTTTTCCCTAAGGTTCAGGATAATTCTATGGAGGTTAGAGGCAGGAATTTGCTTTCCGGATTACCTATAACTGTTGAGATTAATTCGTCTGAGATGTTAGAGGCTCTTGAAGAACCTGCTACTATGATTGTTGATGCTGTGCATAGTGTTTTGGAGAATACACCTCCGGAGCTTTCTGCGGATATAAGTGATAAGGGAATTTTGATGACTGGTGGCGGATGTCTAATTGATGGACTTGATAAGCTTATTTCTAGTAAGACCGGTATTAATGTGTACATTGCTGATGATGCGGTTTCATGTGTTGCGTTTGGTACTGGCAAGATTTTAGATAATTTGGATGTTTTGACTAAGCTTACTCCGCCTGAGAGAAAGTTAGAATTATAAAACTAAAGTTTTTTTATATATAACCGATAAACTAAAGAGAAGGATGTGTATAACTTATGATTAGAGGTATTTACACTTCGGGATTAGGTATGACAAGAGAGACTAAGCGTCTTGATATTGTTTCTAATAATTTAGCGAATGCCAGCACTACGGGTTTTAAATCTGATGGTGCTGTTTGTGGTACTTTTAAGAAAGCGTTAAATGATGTTATGGTGTCTGGAAGCAGAATTGATGTTGCTAATTATACTCCGGATATTGTGAATACATATACTAAGTTTACTCAAGGTAGTTTGCGTAGTACTGGTAATTCTACTGATTTGGCTATTAGTAATGATGATAATGCGTTTTTTACTGTTGAGGATAAGAGCGGTAATCAGTTATATACGCGTGATGGTGCTTTTATAGTCGATAAGGATAATTATCTTGTGACGGCTCAGGGTTATAAGGTGCTAGACACTGATGGAGAATATATTAATATAAATACTAATGAGTTTGGAATTTCGGTTTCCGGTCAGATTAACAGTAATAGTGGAGAGATGATTGGCAACTTACTTATTTCTTCTTTTGATAATCCAGAGACGTTAAATAAGATTGGTGATAATATGCTAGAGGCTTCGGATGGCTCGATAAGCCGTGAGTTTATTGGTGAGGTGCAGCAGGGATATTTAGAGATGTCGAATGTTAATACTGTTAACGAGATGGTTAATATGATTGCGATATCTAGGGCTTATGAGGCGAATCAGAAGGTTTTACAGTCACAAGATGAAATGCTTGGCAAGGCTGTTAGTGATGTGGGAAGAGTATAGTTTTGGGATGTTTTAAGAGGGAGGATGTTTGATTATGATGCGTGCTTTATGGACGGCTGCTACCGGTATGACCGGACAGCAAACTAATGTTGATGTTATTGCTAATAACTTATCTAATGTTAATACTACGGCTTATAAAAAGTCTAGAGTTGAGTTTAAGGATTTGGTTTATGATAACAGAAACAGGGCATATAGTCTAAAGGAAAAGGATACACCTGTTGATTTACAGGTTGGGCTTGGAGCTAAACCTGCAGCTACATTGAAGGATTTTACTGATGGTACATACACGATGACCGAGAAGGCTACGGATTTTGCGATTAGTGGTGCTGGATTTTTTGCTTTGAAGAACGCTCAGGATGAAGTTGTTTATACGCGAGATGGCAATTTTTCTTTTTCTCCTACTGATGATGGACAAATGCTTGTTAATTCACAAGGTTTTCCTGTTTTAGATGCTGAGGGTAATTCTATTGTTTTGGATGTTGATGATCTTAACAATTTTGTTGTTCAGCCCGATGGAAAGATTTTTATGAAAGATGAAGAAAATGTTATGAATGATACGGGCATTGAGATCGGGGTTGTTAGGTTTAAAAACCCTGTGGGACTACTTAGCATAGGTTCTAATAATTACAAGCCTACTGATAATTCGGGTGAGGCTACTTGGGAGAATGCTTTTGAGGATGGAGAAACAAGAAGTTCTATTATGCAAAACCAATTAGAGGGTGCTAATGTTGAACTTGTTGAAGAAATGGTTAATTTGATTGTTGCCCAAAGGGCATATGAAATTAATTCTAAGACTGTTACTGCTGCTGATGAGATGTTACAACAAGCTAATAATTTAAAAAGATAGTTTAGGAGGATGACTATATGGAATTTGGGAATATAACTCCATATATACCGGCTCAGGATAATACGTCAAAATTAAGTGGAAAGCTTACTAGTGCATATACTGATAAGGATGATGCCAAGCTTAAGGAGACTTGTCAGGAATTTGAGTCTTTGTTTATTAATATGATGATGAAGGAAATGAGAAAGACTGTTCCTGAGAGTGAACTTTTGTCTAGTTCTTTTGCAACGGATACTTATCAAGAGATGTTTGATGAGGAGATAAGTAAGGCTGCGTCTAAGGGGAATGGTATAGGAATTGCGGATGCAATGTACAGACAGATTTCTGCTAAACTAAAAAATACATATAAGGTTACTGATGGTGAAACTAAAGTTGAAGAGTAAGGAGTGGATTTAATGGACGATTATAAAAACAATAAGACTCGTAGAGCGTTTGGCCGTACTGAGAAGGTTATTTGCAAGTTATACATATCTAAAGGAGCTGAAAAATGGACTGAGGTTTATCCGGTGAATATTTCTGCTGGTGGTACTAAGTTTATTTCTAGAAATGTTGTTTTGGATGTTGGAGATGAGATTTTTGTTAGAATGGATTTACTTAGTGGACTTTCTGAGTTTGTGTTTAAGACCAAGGCTAAAATCGGTAGAAAAGATAATGATGAGACATATGCGGTTGAGTTTGTTGAGATGAGCAAGACTAACCAAATTATGCTTGACGAAATCATTAATTCTAATGACAAGAGATTTTCGTAGAATTATTGACAAGATTTGTAAAATGTGATATTCTAAATATGGAGAAACGAGTATGTTTCGACATGGAACAATTCGGTAGTACTCATACATAAAAAAATACCAGAGGTTTGGCTCTGGTATTTTTCTATCTCAATTAAGATGTTTGTTGAATGAGATAGATAAGTATTAATATAAGTAACAACTCCGTTGTACTCATACATTCACCTCCTTTCAGAGGAGATGAATAAAATATAACATATTATTCCATAAATTACAATATAAAACTGTATATTTTTGGAATTTATTTTCCTTGACAAGATTTTCTTTTTGTAGTACAATTAACTTACGAAATGTTTTCCTAAACATTGAAGAGGAGAGTAGAATTACATTTTTTATTCAGAGAGAGGGTACATTAGCTGAAAGTATCTTTATAAAAAAGTTTTTTGAAGACCACCTTGGAGTTTGGGCGTTTACTGCGTTAAGGTAATAATTGAGAATAAAATAGGGTGGAACCACGTGAGGCACGACACGTCCCTATGCTATATGCATAGAGCATGTCGTGCTAAGTTTTTAAAGGAGTGGTTCAAATGGTAAAGGTTTTATTAAAGGGTGGCGTAGAAAAGGAATTTAATGAAGGAATTTCTATTTTAGAAATCGCCCAAACTATTAGTGAAGGACTAGCTAGAAATGCTATGGCCGGGGAGGTTAATGGTAAGGTTCATGATTTGAGATTTGAAATTAAGGAAGATTGTGAACTTAATATTCTTACTTTTGAGGAGTTAAATGGTAAGAAGGCTTATTGGCATACTACTTCTCATATTATGGCTCAGGCTGTTAAGAGGTTGTTCCCTAGCGTTAAGTTTGCTATTGGTCCTGCGATAGATAATGGATTCTATTATGATTTTGATGTTGAGAAGCCTTTTTCTGAAGAAGATTTGGCTAAAATTGAAGAGGAAATGAAAAAGATTATTAAGGAAGATATTAAGATTGAAAGATTTTTGCTTCCTCGTGATAAGGCACTAGAGTTAATGAAGGATGAACCTTATAAGGTTGAACTTATTAATGATTTGCCTGAGGGAGAGGAGATTTCTTTCTATAAACAAGGAGATTTTACTGATTTATGTGCCGGTCCTCATTTGATGTCTACTGGAAAGATTAAGGCTATTAAGCTTTTATCTTCATCGGGTGCTTATTGGAGAGGAAATGAAAAGAATAAGATGCTTCAAAGAATTTATGGTATTTCCTATCCTAAGAGCAGTGAGCTTGAAGAATACTTGAATTTAATTGAAGAAGCTAAGAAGAGAGATCACAGAAAGCTTGGTAAGGAGCTTGATTTATTTTTCTTTGATGAAACTGCTCCCGGTATGGCTTATTGGCTTCCAAAAGGATTTACAATGCTTAATACATTGATTGAATTTTGGAGAAAAGAACATAAGGCTAGAGGCTACCAAGAGTTTTCTGGTCCACAATTAAATAGCAGTGTGTTATGGAAGATTTCAGGACATTGGGACCACTATAAGGAAGATATGTTTGTTTTAGAGGATGCTGATGGCAAGGAACAAGCTCTAAAGCCTATGAATTGCCCAAACTCTATAAAGATTTATCAAAATAAGCAAAGAAGTTACAAGGATTTGCCACTTCGATTTAATGATGTTGATGTTATTCACAGAAACGAAAAATCAGGTCAATTAAACGGTTTATTTAGAGTTAGAATGTTTAGACAAGATGATTCACACAATTATATTACTGATGAACAAATTGGTAGTGAAATTAAGGATATTGTTGAGATTGCAAGTAAGTTTTATGGTATTTTTGGTTTAGAGTATCAATTGACTTTATCAACAAGACCTGATGATTTTATGGGTGAGATTGAGACTTGGAACAGGGCTGAGGCTGATTTAAAGAAGGTTCTAAATGAAATTTGTGGAGAAAACAATTACAGAATTAATGAGGGCGATGGTGCGTTCTATGGCCCTAAGATTGATATTAAGATGAAGGACTGTTTAGGTCGTGAATGGCAAATGGGAACAATTCAACTTGATTTCCAACTTCCTCAAAGATTTGAACTTTATTATATTGATAAAAATGGCGAAAAGAAAACACCTATTATGGTTCATAGAGCTATTTTTGGTTCATTTGAAAGATTTATAGGAATTATAACAGAACATTTTGCTGGTGCATTCCCTACTTGGCTTGCTCCTGTACAGGTTAAAATTATTCCTATTGCAGAGGCTCATCATGAATATGCTAATGAAGTAAAGCAAATACTAGAAGAAAAGGGAATAAGGGTTGAAGTTGATGACAGAAATGAAAAGATGGGATACAAGATTAGAGAAGCACAAACAGAGAAAATTCCATATATGTTCGTTATCGGTGAAAAGGAAATGGAGTCGAGAACTATTTCTGTAAGACGTAGAAAAGTTGGAGATATGGGAACTAAATCGTTAGAAGAGGCTGTTTGCCAAGTTATGAATGAAATTGAAGACAAGAGCAGAGATTAGTGACCAAAAGGGACGGTTCTTTTTGGTCAAAGAAAATATGACAGGTAATTCAGCTATAATGCTAGATTTGTAGTTTGAATGAAATAGACCTGTCCCTTTTGGATAAGGTATGATATGTTGACCAAAGGGGACAGGTCTAAACATATGTGTGGCGGAATAGCGCATTATTAGTGCAATTTGTGGTTTGTTTTTGTTGACCAAAAAGAACCGTCCCTTTTGGTCAAGGAGGGGTTGTATGTTTGATATTAAGGCTGAGTTGAAGAAATTACCGCGTGAACCTGGTGTTTATATTATGCATGGTGAGGATGATGGTATTTTATATATTGGTAAGGCTATTAGCCTTAAGAATAGGGTTAGCCAGTATTTTCAAAAGACTAATAAGTCGCCTCGTATTGAGAAGATGGTTTCTAAGATAAGGCGTTTTGAGTACATTATTACTGATAATGAGGTTGAGGCGCTTATTTTGGAGTGCAATTTGATTAAAAAGCATAGGCCTCCTTATAATGTAATGCTTAAGGATGATAAGACATATCCATATATAAAGGTTACTTTAAATGAGATTTTTCCGAGGGTTTTTATTACTAGAAGGTATGTTGAGGATGGTTCTAAGTATTACGGCCCGTATGCTGATGTTTATGCTGTTAATGAAATGCTTGATTTTGTGAAGAGTATTTTTCCGTTGAAGCGTTGTAAAACTGAGTTTAAAGAGGGGTCTTTAAAGAACAGACCATGTCTAAATTTTCATATTAAGAAGTGTCTTGCACCTTGTAGGGGAGATATTAGTATAAATGAATACAGAAGTATGATTGATAAGGTTTGTAATTTCTTGGATGGTAATTTTGCGGATATCGTAAAGGAGCTTACTAGGGAAATGAATGAGGCGTCGGAGAAAATGGAGTATGAAAAAGCGGCGAGTCTTAGGGATAAGATTTTTGCTATTAACAAGGCATCTGAGAAGCAAAAGATGAATAGCTTAAGTGATGATGATACTGATGTTATTGGTATTAACAAGATTGGAAATGTGGCAAATATTGAGGTGTTTACTGTAAGAAATGGAAAGCTTCTTGGACGTGAAAAGTATCATTTTGATGACGTTTCTGAGGTTTGTGAGAGCGAAATTGTTGAGAATTTTATTAAGCAATTCTATAATTTGAGGTTTCATATACCTAAGAGTATATTAATTAGGAATGAGCTTGAGGATAGGGAGTTTATTGAGAAGTGGCTTTCTGAGAAGAGAAAGAGTAAGGTTTCTATTGTTATTCCTAAAAAGGGTGAGAGAGATAAATTACTTGTTATGGCTGAGAAGAATGCGC
Source organism: bacterium (assembly GCA_963635575.1). GTDB lineage: Bacteria > Bacillota > Clostridia > TANB77 > RGIG9151 > RGIG9151. The sequence goes on from CAVHFU010000027.1 coordinate 17,911, forward strand.
ATGAGTCTTTTAAGGCAGAGGACAAGGTTATTAATCCGTCAGGGCTTTTGGCTAAGTTGCTTGGAATAGAGAAGATTGAAAAGATTGAGGCTTATGATATTTCTAATATTGGTAATGATGATATTGTTGGCGGAATGGTTACGTTTATTAATAACAAACCGGCGAATAAGCTATATAGAAAGTTTAAGATAAAGACGGTTGATTCACAGGATGATATTAGATGTACGTATGAGGTTATTTTTAGAAGAATGAATAATGTAACGTCTAAGGATGAGGCTTTTTCTGTTTTGCCGGACCTTATTTTGGCTGATGGTGGCGTAGGGCAAGTTGGAGCTATTAATAGGGCGATTAGTGATGCGGGTTATTATGTGCCTGTTGTTGGTATGGTTAAGAATTCAAAACACCAAACTAAGGCATTGCTTGTTAATGGTAAGAACATTCAGCTTTCTAAGTATCCGGAAATATATAAGTTTATCTATGAAATTCAAGAGGAAGTTCATAGGGTTGCGATTGGGTATAATAAGATTCTTAGGAGCAAGCGTCTTACAAAGTCGGCACTTGATGATGTTATTGGTATTGGGGATGTTAAAAAGAAGGCATTACTTACGAAGTTTAAGAGTGTTGAGGCTATTAAGAATGCAAGTGTTGAGGAGCTATGCGAAGTACCTGGAATTACGGAGGAAATTGCAAGAAGATTAAAGGATATTGAATTATAAGAATTTAAAATATATAATGATTTTGGTGATTAGAGAATGAAGAAGATTATTTCTTTTATTGTGGCATTTTTGCTTTGCACTGTGTCTTTTGCTGAGCTAAAGATTCCTAAACCGACTGATGAGTTTTTCGTTAATGATTTTGCTAATGTTATAAGTGAAAGTGACGAAAAGGCTATTTTGAGTAGGGCGAAAACTTTATACGAAAAGTCTGGAAACAGCACACAGGTTGTGGTGGTGACAGTTAAGGCGTTAGATGGGTATTCTATTGAGGAATATGCTAATGAATTATTTAATGAGTGGGAAATTGGTAGTAAGGATAAAAATGACGGTGTATTGATACTACTTTCTGTTGATGATAGAAAAAGTAGAATTGAGGTTGGGTACGGTCTGGAAGGAGTTTTGACTGATGGAAAAACTGGTCGTATTCAAGATGAATATATGATTCCGTATTATAAAAATGATAATTTCTCCGGTGGATTGGTTAGTGGGGTTAATACGGTTTGTGGCGTTATTGATGGTGAGTTAGAGATTGATGAAAATGTAGATACTGAAAATAGTGCCGGAAAAATGTCGATAGTGGTATTAGTAATTGGAGGAATTATAAGCTATTTTGTTTCAAATTTTGTGCCGTTTGGTAGAATTATGTGTACTGGAGTTATGGTTACTTCTTTTATAATTGGTGCGGCTTTTGAAATAGATTTATTGCTTTCAATTGCGTTTGCAGTATTTTTTGGAATGATAGCTGGATTTGGAGGATATATAGGAATATCCGGAGGTGGCTCCTCGGGTGGAGGCGGTTTCTCCGGCGGAGGTGGACGCTCTGGTGGTGGCGGTAGCAGTAGAAGTTTTTAAATTTTAATATAATTTTTAAGGAGGAAGTAAAATGAAAAATGGTAGTATTGTATTGATTGTAATTTTGGCTGTTGTAGTTTTAGGTGCAGTTTGGTTTGGTGCAACTTACAATTCGGTTGTTGCTCTTGGTGAAAATGTTGATGCTAAGTGGGCTCAAATTGAGAACCAACTTCAAAGAAGATATGATTTGGTTCCTGATTTGGTTAAGGTTGCCAATAAGTATGCTGCTCACGAGAAGGATACAATTGAAGCTGTTGTAAATGCAAGAGCAAAGCTAAGTGGAGCTAGTACAGTAGAGGATGAAATTGCTGCTAGTAAGGAATTAGAGGGTGCTTTATCTAGATTACTCGTTGTTGTGGAGAATTATCCAACACTTAAGGCTGATGCTACATATATTTCATTAATGGATGAAATGTCAGGTACAGAAAACAGAATTGCAGTTGCTAGAAAGGATTATAATGAGTCTGTAAAGGAATATAATGTTAAGATTAAGACATTCCCAACTGTGTTAATTAGAGGAATGATTGGTGCAGAAGAAAAGACTTTCTTTGAAGTTGAAAGCAATGTTATGACAAAGCCTGAGTATGATTTGTAATTGAAAATTAGGTAGATAATGAAAACAAAAAACACAACATATATAAACTGCGTTCCAGTGGACTACGTTTTTAAAGGTTCTGTCCAAATTACCAACCGTCGTTCGAAGTCGACATCCTTGTCGACTCTCACTCAAAATTTCATCCGCGAAATTTTGACGGTTTTGCCTATGGCAAATTTGGAGAACCGGTAAAAAACTTCGTAAAGTCACTACGTTTATATATGTTGTGCTTTTTGTTTTAAAATCAGTTACAGTAAATTATAAAATTTTTATTTGGCTATAATTTTTGATTTTTTTATGATATACTGACATTGAAAATACATGATGATAGAAGGAGATTTTTTATGTTTGCTTATTTGAAGGGAATTCTTGCAGTTAAGAAGAATGATACTG
>CAVHFU010000028.1:0-19091 GCA_963635575.1 bacterium
GAGGTCTTTTTTTGCACATAAAAAGTTTAAAAACTCTTGTTTTTTAGATGATTATTATATATGATAAAGACGTGAAAGTGACCTATAAAAGGTGGGGGAAAATATGAAGTGCAAAGATTACTATAGTTTACTAGAAATAAAGCGAACAGCAAGTGGTGACGAAATTAAGAAGGCTTATAGAGCCCTAGCTAAGAAATATCATCCTGATGCTAATATAGGAAATGCTGAGGCAGAGGAAATATTTAAGGATATTAACGAGGCGTATGAAGTTTTGGGAAATCCTGAGAAAAAAAGAAAGTATGATTCTATATTAAATAGATTTAATTTTTTGTCCGGCTTTGAGTTTGACCCAAGTAAGTTTGGTTTTAAACATGAAACTGAATTCTCAGGCAGCACAGATGGTGCTTTTAGCGATTTCTATGACTTGTTTTTTGGTCAAGATTCTGTTGAGTTTGATGACAAGACGTTTGAAACAGCGTTCTATAAGAAGGAAGAACAACTTCTATTTAAGCGTGGAGAAGATGTATTTGTAAATTACGAAGTGACGTTAGAAGAGGCTTTTTATGGTTTAGAGACTACGATTCATGTAAAGACGGCTGCTAACAAAATTAAGGAGTATGAAATTACTATTCCTGAAGGTTCTAAGACCGGAGATAAAATTAAGTTGATGGGTAAAGGACTGCCTGGAGTGATTGGAGCTCCTCCAGGGGACTTATATGTAAATATTGTTGTTAAGAAACATGATTTGTTTACTATAAAGGGTAAAGATCTTGAAACAGATATTTTAATTACACCTTGGGAAGCTATATTTGGTGGTAGAGCTATTATTGATGGAATCGACGGAAAATTGAATGTTAGAATTCCTACTGGGGTGCAGACTTCAGATAAATTACGAATTGCCGGTAAAGGTTATAAAAATGGCGTGAGTCGTGGAGATTTACTTGGAAGAATTAAAATTGTTGTGCCGAGTAATCTTACTGATAAAGAAAAGGAGTTATTTAAAGAACTTCAGAAGATTTCTAATTTTGAACCGAGAAAGGTGATGTAGTTATGTATAAAGTGTTACTATACATTGCAGGTGGAATTAACTTAGCCATTGGAGGTTTGCTGTCGCTTATTATTTTGTTTTTTGGCCATGGATTTAGGCTTGGGATTGTTCCGCTTGTTATATTTTTAGGAACAGGTGCAGTTTTTACTTATGCAGCGAGTCGAGACGAGTTAAATTCTTCTTTTAATAAATTTGTTTTGATTTCGGCAATTTTGAATGTTTTTACTTGCAATATTGTTTCGTTTATTTTGGGTGTAATAGGCTATGCTTATTTACCAGGTAATACAGGAACTGAAAATGTTAGGAATGTTAAAAAGGAACTTACTGCTGAGGAAAAAGAAGCCAGAAGAATGAGAAATATTCTAGGTCTTGGAGTGGGGCTTGTTGTTATTGCCGGTATTGTGTTTGCTACTTCTACGTGGCATACATTGTCCGGTAGTATAAAGACTATGATTCTTGTTTTTTCTGCAATTTTATTTTTCTTAGTTTCGGTTTTAGCAGAAAAAGAACTTAATCTTAAGGTCTCAGGTATGATGTATTATATGCTAAGTAATGTGCTACTTGCCATTTCCATTTTGGCTGCTGGGTATTTTGAGATTTTTGGGTATTGGTTTTCACTAAATGGCGCAGGAAGTAATTTATTTGTTACAGTTTTATGGGCAGTTATCGGGGTTTTATCCGAATTGGCTTATACAAAGTATAAAAATAAGAAAGTTTTATATTTAATGTGCTTGTCTTTGATGTTGGTTATATACTTTGGTGTTTTGGCTACCGGACTTACTTGTGATTTCTCTATTTTGATTGTTAGTGTGATTTTGGCTATTGGGGCTTTATATAAGAAGACAGATGTTTTTTGCAAGTTTTCTAAAATAGCATTACCGGTTTTAGCTGTAATCCTGTTTGGAAATGTTATAAAACTAGAGGATAATACGATAATAAGTTTAATTTCTTTTATTGTTTTATCTGTAACGCAGTACTATTTGGCTATGGTTGAGAATAACGAATTCTATAAGGTGTTTGCACCACTTTCAACCGTTATTAATGCTACTGCTATTAGTTTAATTGGCGAGACGAAGTCAGAGGTGTTATTACTTCAAATAGCTTTGATAGCCCTTGGTGTATATGCAATTGGGTATTATAAGCGAAATGATAAGCTTATCTCAAATGTTTCTTCTGTTGTAGCTAATTTGACGTGGCTATATGTTGCGATCGATGCGTTAAATTTAGGTTTTTATTATTTGGCTGTGGTTACTGCAATTGTGATGCTTGGGACTTCTATTATTGTCAGCTTGGATAAAAATAGTGATAAGTATCATTACGAAAAAATAGTTGAACCAATTAAAGTTCTTATATTAATACTTACTATTTGCGGATTGATGGAGTCACTTGGTATAGTTGGAACTATTGCCACTGAGTTGATATTCTTGGTTACATTCTTTTTAATGTATTTAATAAGAAGTGGAACATTTAAGCTTGTTTATTTTGCACTTACTTGTGTTGTTGCACTTTGGATATTAATTACTTTTAGAAATGATTTTGCACCTGTCATTCAAGCAGTAAATAGCGTTGTTATATTAGGATTATTACTAAGCATCGTGAAGAGTAAAGAAGAGAGGTACATTAATTCTAAAGAGGGTTTATATATAGGATTATTATTATCTATTCTTTCGATATTTACCGGTTTTTCCGGGAAATACGAAAATCTAGAACTTGTTTATACAATGTGTATTCTTGTAAGTTATGCGATTGCGTTTTTAGTTGTTCGTAAGGATAACATATTAAAGCTTATAACGATTTTGGCGGTACTTATTCCGTATTATATTACATTAAATAGTTTAGTGGATATGACTATGGATAGTGATAATTTTGTGCTTGTAAGAAATATGGAGTATGTATTTGGACGTATTCCTTGGTTGGTTATGATTATTGTCTATACAAGAGGTTTTTTGCAAAGTGTAGAGTACAAGTATACGAAAGTTATTGAGGCTGTTACTTTATCTGTTTGGTATATTTATGCTTTGCGACATGTATGCCCGGAAACGGGAATATTTGTTGGAATTGTTGCATTAATTTCAATTTTAGTTGGCTATAAATCAGAAAAATATGTTGCGTTTTATTATACTGGTATCGTATTTACGATAATTAATTTGATTATGCAACTAAAAGATGTATGGAATTTAGTACCTGTTTGGGCATATATTTTAGTAGCTGGACTTGTTTTAATTGGTTTTGTTACGTACAAGGAATATTCAAAAACAAAACCTAAAAGTGAAAAAGTTGTGCCAGAGATTATAGAACCGGATACAGTAACAGTAAAAAAGCTGCAAGTTGATAATAGGACTATTACAGTTGGTAGCATAATTTATTTGGGGATTTTAGTGTTTGCCGTTATTATATAAGAGCAAATTTTTTGAAGGCTGTAAATAAACTCATTTTTTGAGGTTTTTACAGTCCTTTATATGTTAGAAAAGGTGATTGAATTGAATACTATTTTATTAAATTGCAATAAGGAAGATTTAAAAAAAGCGGGTGAAATAATAGCTAGTGGCGGTACTGTTATTTTCCCTACTGAAACTGTGTATGGCCTTGGAGCTAATGCACTAGAAGACGAGGCTGTAAAAAAGATTTTTATTGCTAAGGGGCGTCCTTCGGATAATCCTTTAATTGTACATATTGATGCGTTTGAAAAGATAGATAAATATGTAGAAGAAGTAACGGGGAATGCAAAAAAATTGGCTGATGCTTATTGGCCCGGTCCTATGACTTTAATTTTAAAGAAAAAAAGTATTATTTCTGATTCTGTTAGTGCGGGATTGGATACTGTTGGTATAAGAATCCCTGAAAGTGAGGAAGCAAGAGAGTTTTTACATGCGTGTGATTTGCCTATTGCTGCTCCTAGTGCTAATTTATCTGGAAGTCCAAGCCCTACAACGTATAAACATGTTGTAGATGATATGTTGGGAAGGGTTGATGCTATAATTAATGGTAAGGATTGCGATGTCGGCGTAGAATCGACAGTTATTGACGTGACTGGAGAAGTTCCTGTTATACTTCGCCCTGGTGCTATAACTCCTGAGATGGTAGAGAAAGTTTGTGGAAGTGTAATTATAGATAAAGGTGTAAATGGTGTTACGTCTAGCGAAAAGCCTCGTTCTCCCGGAATGAAGTACAGACATTATGCACCTAAGGCTAAAGTTATTCTTGTTGAAGATGATAAAATTGAAAATATAGTTGAGAAAATGCTTAATGAAGCCAAAAAGGATGCGGATAATTCTATTATCTTATGTACAGAACAGACAAAAGAGCATTTTAATGATTTTAACGTTATGGTTATAGGTGATAGAAATGAGCCTAAAACTGTAGCAAGAAAATTGTTTGATGCTTTTAGAAGATGCGATGAACAAGGCTATAAGTTTATAGTCTTAGAAGGAATACAGGAAGAGGGCATAGGCTTAGCTGTTATGAATAGAGCGCATAGAGCAGCTAATGCGTAATTAATTTACATAGCTTTGGTAGTTCAAGTATGAACTGCCTATTTTTTTTACATAGTCGAGTACACTTAGCCGTTCTATTGTGTATGGCGCTAATATATTTATTTCGCCTATTACATCGTTACCGATTATGAATTGTATTGTGCCGAGTGGTTCGTTTATTTCTATGGGAGCAATGATATTTTCTTTTATAATTTTTCTTACGCCTAAATTATTTTTTTCACTTTCTGTTAGAGGTAGTATAAATGATGATTCATAAATTGGTTTAATGTTTGTTTTTGTTCCTTTTTTTAGCACTATTGAAAAATTTAATGGATACAGCTCTTTTAAGTCATAGAGTTTATAATTATTAAAACAATAATCTAAGATTTTAACACTATCATTTATTCTTGCTTTAGATGATGGGTCACCTAATAATACTGCAATTATTTCTAAATCATTACGTTTGGCAGAAGCAACTAAGCATTTCCCGGCAAGACCTGTATATCCGGTTTTTACTCCGTTTGCTCCTTCATAAAATGAAAGTAGGGGATTAGTATTTGAAAGTTGTTTTGTCTTACCATTTTTGAAATTCATAGTATAGTGAGAGGTAGATACAAGTTTTCGTATTGTGAGATTATTTAATGCGTATTTAGCTATTATAGCCATATCGTATGCAGTGGAGTAATGTTTGGGAGAGTCTAGACCATGGGGAGTTACAAAGTTTGTGTTTAGTGCTCCTATTTCCTTTGCTTTTTCATTCATAAGTTTTGCAAATTCTTCTACAGTGCCGGAAGTATGTTCGGCAATGGCAACAGCTGCATCATTGCCTGAGTTTAGCATTAAACCATACATAAGCTCACTTAGTTCTATTTCGTCATCTTTTTTTAAATCGACTGATGAACCACCGGTCCAAGCTGCGTTATTGCTTACAACTACGGTGTCTGTCAGTAGATTTTGCTCTAATGCTACTATTGCTGTCATTATTTTTGTTGTACTTGCCATCGGCATTTTTACGTTCGCATCTTTTTCGTATATTATTCTACCGGTTGATGCTTCAATTGCTACTGCACTTTTTGCAGATATGCTAGGAATTGCATAACTTTCGTTAATATTAAAAAGTATAAGAAATAGAAAAACAATTAGTGGCTTTTTCAAAGTGTATTACCTCCAATTCTCTTAAAATATATATGATTAAAAAATAGAAAAAAGCACCCCGAAGGGTGCTTTTTTGTCAAGACAGATAATATTCCAATGTGGAAAGTAAGAAGTCTTGTACGGTTTTATCTTCGCAGGACGTCCTAGGAGTGAAGATTTCACCTATGTCACGCTTGAATAATACAAACGCTCCTTCTTTTTGTAAAATGAACATCTTTTTTGTTAACAACATATCACGGTCGTACACGAATTTCGTGAAAGGAACGCCTTTTTCGTTTGTAACACCGTATCCGGTCTTTGTTTTTACAACAAAGAAAGGCAGATCTTTTTTAGGCGAAATGGAAAGATAATTCGAAAGAATTTTCTCTCCGCTTAGAGTATACCAATCGCAAAGTTCCTTTCTGCGGACATAAATTCCAATATTATCAATAATATTGAAACTGTCGACAAACTCATCAAAGAGTAAAGTACCATCTGGGAGAAGCAGATTCTTTTTTTCTTCTCTAGTAACTTGTGCAACAAACTTGCACAAGTTAGATTCATACTTAAAGGGCATTGCAGTGTCAAATTTGTCGAACGTGACCTTACCAGTAACGTCATAGAAGGTGTGGCTGTCATTAATTTTTACAAGTATCGGCAAATCTGCATAATGTGAAAAATGTGGGGCATATTCAAATTCAATAGGGGTACAAACGGTACCTGTACTGTCTGCATATCCCCATTTTTCGTTTATGCAAACGCCGATTAACTTATCATTTCCCATTTTCGTGCTTATATTGTCAAATTCTGACGCAGAAAGGCTACCGTTTTCAAGTAGAAAACGCCATTTGCCGTTGATGTTAAGGCATATGAAGTCTGGATTTCGACAGATAATCATATTATCTTTTGAACCGGTGCGTATGGTGTGGAGAACTTTAGCAGACGAGGTACAGATTGTGCAGAAGTTTCCGCTCATCAGTGCAAAGAAATTATTCGGTAACTGAATGATTTCTTCGTAGGTGTCCGCAAGAATCGGAGCCGAGTTTTCATTGACTAACGTGTAACGAGGTACGATTTCGAGTTTCATAATTACTCTCTTTCTGCCACATTTGTGGCTACGTCCTTCCATATAAGCTATATGGAATATGTTGGTTAAAAACTGACGTAACGATTATATCACAAGTTATGTAAAATTGCAATATATATGTATACAACCGGGCATTTTTTTGATAAAATACGTAATGTAATTAGATTGGAGGTTTTTTATGGATAGATTAATAAAAGGTTTTGCCTTTGATGGACAAGTTAGATTAGTAGCTGTATCTTCAGCTGATTTAGTTCAAAAGGCACTTGATATACATGGATTGTCACCTGTTGCGACTGCTGCACTTGGAAGGCTTTTGACTGGTGGCGCGATAATGGGAGCAATGCTTAAAAATGAGGATGATAAGCTTACTCTTATACTAAAGGGCGATGGGCCTCTTGGAAATGCAGCTGTTTGTGCAAATAAGAATGCTATTGTAAAAGGATATGTTCAAAATCCGGTTGTAGATTTGCCTTTGACGGAAAAAGGAAAATTGGATGTTGGAAATGCGGTGGGAAAGAATGGTTTACTTACAGTTGTTAAGGATATTGGACTAAAGCAACCTGAGGCTGGAAGTATTGAAATAACTACTGGTGAAATTGGAACTGAACTAGCTGATTATTATCTTACTTCTGAACAAATACCTACTGCAATTGAAGTTGGGCTTTCTGTTACAAAAGAGGCTAAGATAAGTTCGGCTGGTGGATATTTAGTGCAACTTATGCCTGGAACAGATTCCGCAATTATTGATATGATAGAGGGAAGAATTAATAATATGCTTCCGACTGAAGAGTTAATAAAGAAAGGTTTTACTTTAGAAGAAATATTAATGGCGGTTTCTGGAGATGATAATATTACTGTTTTAGAAGAAATAGTTCCTAAGTTTTCTTGTGATTGTTCAAGAGAAAGAATGGAACAAGCATTAAAGACTATATCTGAGGAAGAACGTAAAAAAATGATTGAACAAGACGGGTGTATTGAAATGAAATGCAGTTTTTGCGGAAGAGTAGAAAAATGGTAGTATAAATTTTGGAAAAAGGGGAGAGTTATGCTATGGAAGAAATGATTGAAATTTTGAAAAAACAATATGAAATTTATCAAGAAATACTTAAGATTTCTGAAAAGAAAACCGATATTGTTGTGAAGGATAAAGTGGATGAATTGAAAGAATTAGTTGATAGTGAAGAAGAACTAATTGGTAAGTTCATTGTCCTTGAAAAACGTAGACTTTCCATAGTTAAAGAGTTTGGAAAATCAAAGGGAATTACCGGAGTGTTAAAAATTCCGGAATTGTGTGAATATTTTCCCGAAAATAAGGAAGAGTTAATGAGGCTTAGGGAAGATATTTTAAGCATTACTAAGAAAATAAATGAAAAGAACAAGTTAAATGAAAAATTAATTAAAAACTCGCTTGATTATATTAATTTCTCTGTTGGGCTTATTACCGGAACAGGTAGTGAACCGCTTACTTATGGAAAGTACGGAGAAGTTAATAAAAACGGGGCAAAGAAGTTTTTAGATATATCGTTATAATAAGTTTAATTCAAGTAGTTTCGGGAAGTAAGTTTTAGTTAAAAGGTCGTTTAAAAAAGGGGTTGAAAGAAGAATGATAGCATTTAGCAGAGCTGTTAGCGGACTGCGGGTAGCAGAACAGAATTTATATGTTACAAGTAATAACTTATCTAACGTTAATACTGAAGGTTATCACAGGCAACGTTTAGTGCAAAGCGAATTACAAATGACGTCGAGAGGTAATTTTAGCGTAGGACTTGGTGTAGATGCGAGTCATGTCAAACAAGTAAGATTGGAGTATTTAGAAACTAACTATAGAAATGAATTGCCGGCTTTGGGCGAGTATAATATGGAGTCTCAAGTGTATAGTAGCTTGCAATCTATTATAGGCTCTGACGGTTCTTCAATTCAGGATACATTAAGCAATTTGTGGGAATCTTTCAATGAGCTTTCAAAAGAGTATACTACTTCTGTTGCTGGCGGATATTTAAGAGAGAACGCAGTTGCATTGGTTGGGGAATTTAATGCAATAGAGGATCAACTTGTAAAAATGCAAAATGAGTTGGATATAGAAGTGGATAATGTTGTTGAAAAAATAAATGATTATGCTAAACAAATAGCAAGTTTAAATGAGAGAATAACAAGTAGTGAGGCTGGAGGAGTTTCTTGTTGTGAATTTAGAGATAGTAGAGAAAGTCTTATTGCCGAGCTTGCTGAGTTAATAGATATTCAGGTTGAAGATTTTTCTGATACTGCAGTTAATATAAGATGTGGAAATGGTCATTTGGTTGTTGGTACTAATACAAATAGGCTTTCCACAGCACAAAACATAGAAGAAAGTACCTTTAGGAACCCTGTTTGGGAAAGTACAGGGCAAGCGGTGGAAGTTAATTCCGGTACATTAAAAGGTATATTAGATATGCGTGGAGAGAATGTAGTTGGAAATTATGCATCTTCTACGAATGGTAGCCCTAAAGAGAAGATGGATGTTGTTGTTAGCATTGATAAAGACTTATCATTATCCAATATAGAGCGTATGAGAAATAACATAACTACAATGATGAGTACATTGGATAGACAAGGGGCTAACTATCAGTTCTACACGAATAACGGTGAAAAAATTGATGGAAATACATTAAAGCTATATACAGATTATTTATACGGTTCTAAAATGTCTGAAATAATAGATAGCTATGCGGGAGACAATAAGTCATTTACGGATTTTATTGATTCAGTTAAAGATACTGCTAATCCCGAACAGGTAATAAAAGAATACATGGAAGATAAGGGGGTTACATTAGATTTATTAAAAAATAAGTTTGCCGGTGACGAGGAGATGTTGTCTCAGATTGAAGCTTATGAACTTATCGGTGGGGATTCGGTTATCGGATTTCAAATGTATGTAAGAGATATTCCCGGAAAGGAAACTTTGGCTACTGAGGCCCAAGATTATCTTGATGGCACGATGCTTAGCATAGATGGTTTAAAAGATTATATAGATGAAAAAATGGTAAATATTCCGGTTACCAAGGCAACGGAGATAGATAAATTGATTAGTTCAAGTTCATCTAATGTACTAGAGAATGTAGATAAATATGATACTTTTGTAAAGTATAGAGAAGACAGTAATAAGTATATGTTGGTATTTACAGATCAAAAGGTGGATTTAGGAACAGACATTGAGCATACTATTAGTATGTTTAATAAGATGGATATGAGATTAATTACCGTTACTAACGAGGCTTCATCTAAGGACTGGATGACATTAGCGCAGGAAACTGGTGGAAATGTTTTAAGTATTGAGGATTTTGACACTAAAAAAGGAGCGGAAGATTTAGGTCTTGCACTTTCTAGAGATTTTAATTCGAGATTGGATGCGACTGAAAATACAGATGGAATTCCAGCTTTCCGTGCTGGTTTAAATAAGATACTAAATGGATTAGTTAATGAAATTAATTCTGTTTTTCGTCAAGGTGCCAATGCATATGGAAATAGACATGGAGATGTTATTAAAGACGAGTATGGTAACGATGTGATTGATGAAAAAACAGGTGAAACTACTACATATAATTTAGATTTATTTCTAAAAATTGATGAAGAATTGCCTCTTCAAATGGGAAATATTAAGATTAATCCACTATTTTCCGATTTAAATAATATGCCGTTATCTTTAACAGGCGATACTGGAGATTTTCAGATAGGGAGAATGTTGGTAGATCTAACGACTACAGATGTGTTTAATGATGGTAACAGTTACTCTACCGTTGATGAGCAATATGCAAGTTTTATTTTGGATTTCGGACAGGCGGCAAACATTGCTATAAGTGGGGCTGAGACACAGGAAAACGTTATAAATGCTGCAAGTGAAAAGTTAAGTGCAGTTAGTGGTGTATCTATGGATGAGGAACTTAGTAATATGATTAAATTTCAGTATAGTTATACGGCTGCTTCAAAAATGATTAATATAATTGATGAAATGTTAGAGACAGTTATAAATATTTAAGGTTGTAGGGAGTGAAAGATAATGAGGACAGGTTCTTTTGCAGGACTGAATTTATCACTTAGAGCATTATATTCTAGTACAAAGGCGATGGATATTACATCTCAAAATATCGCAAATGTCGGAACTGAAGGTTATACGAGGCGTGTTGCACAGTTTAAGACCTTTGGACAGGATGCAACAGGTATTACGGAGCCTATTTTCGGTTTAGGGGCTGACTGTGTCAGTGCTGAGCGAATGAGAGATGAATATTTAGATACTAAGATGTGGAATCAAAGTTCTATCTCGGGTGAATGGTCTACAAAGAATGAGTATTATCTTGAACTGGAGAAGATAATAAATGAATCTTCAGTTTCTGGTTTAGTCGGAGCGATAGATGAGTTTAGTGCGGCTATGAATGATTTTGCAAACAATCCGTCAAGTACTACATATAGATATTTAGTTCAAAACAAAGGTGTTCAGCTTACTGATTATTTTAATGAAACATCGGCACAGTTAGAAGAACTTCAAACTGAATTAAATGATAAAGTAAAAGAGCAAGTTGATGCAATAAATGATATAGCTAAACAAATCGCGGATTTAAACTCTAAAATAAGAAATAACGAAATAACCGGTAGAGAAACTAACTTATTAAGAGATGAAAGAGATTTACTTATTGATAGTTTGGCTGAATATGGAGATATAGAGGTTACCGAAAAATCATGCGGAGAGCTTATAAATGGAAGTGAAGATCTTAGGTTAACTATCAAATTTGCCGGTACGGTTATGATAGACCACGATAGTTATAGAGAGCTTGAAGTTTCAAAACGTGTTGATAAAAAAAATCAGGAAGATGTGGAAGGATTATATGATGTCGGATGGAAAGATGGGGCGACTTTAAAGCTATCTTCCGGTAATTTAAAGGCAGTAATGGAGTTAAGAGATGGTAACGGAAGCGATGATACCGGCTGGGTAAAAGGTGTACCTCATTATATGGACGAGCTTAATAAGATCGCTAGAAACTTTGCAATGGCATTCAATGAGGGAATTGTAAATGGCGAGAAAGTAAGTAAAGGCTACGCAGAAGGTTATACTTTTAATTCGACAGAAGATGCGACAGAGCCTGCAGGATTAAGATTTTTTTGCACAGATGAGAGATATTCCGATGAATTTGCTAATGGTTGGCAAACAAATGACGATATAATAGATGGGTACCAAGAGCTAAATGCAGGAAATATTTCTCTTTCTAAAGAAGTACTAGACGATGTAGGGAATATGTTTAAGTCATTTGACAGTCCACTAAATAATAATGATACAGAATCAATAAAGAGTCTTCTTGATTTTAAGGAGAACAGGGAGTTGTTTGGTACATCAAATTTAGAGGATTATGTATCTGGAATGATTACTAATTTAGGTGTTGATGCCGATGTTTCTAAGAAACTTTATAATTCGCACACATCTATAATGACTCAGTTAGAAAATCAAAGAGATTCGTATTCGGGAGTTTCTTTAGATGAAGAAGCTACTAATTTAGTTAAGTACCAGCAGATGTATAAGGCTGCCGCGAAAGTGATGTCGACATTTGCTGAGATATATGAGGTGTTGGTAAACACTATTTAAGGACGGTGAAGAAAAATGCGTTTAACGAATAATATGGTTATAAGGAATTTCGTGAGAAATGTAGGTATAACAGCCGGAAATGTTAATAAATATCAAACACAAATTCAAACAGGGAAATCATTTCAATATGCATCAGATGCGCCTATTTCTGCTGCTAAGTCTATAAGATATAAATCGAAAATTGCTCAGCTTGAGCAAAATGAAAAGAACATAGAGGATGCAAACGAATTAATGAAGGTAACCGAATCAGCGTTAAATAGCTATGACGACATTTTGCAAAGAATAAGCGAACTTGCTGTTGATGCTGCTAACGGTACAAGAGGCGATGAAGAAAGAGATGCTATTGCTACTGAAATCAATCAGTTAAAAAGCGAGATTGTAAGTATAGCAAACACAAAATATAATGGCAGATACATTTTTTCTGGATTTGAGACAGAAAAGACTTTGTTAAATGATAATGGTACTTATAATATGGATGTTACAACAGCAGGGGTAGGGAAGGAAGCCATTAATTACAGTATTGGATTTGGAAGTTCGATTCAAGTAAATACCTTAGGCCCCGACGTTTTTGGTGGAAATGGCGAAGAAGGTGAAAAAGCTGGGGTAATAACTAATATAGATAATTTGATTAATGCAATGAAAAATGGTGATAGTTCTGAAATAAGAAAAGCGGGAGCAGCACTAGAGGATGATTTGCAGATATGTTTAGACTCTTTGGCGGATATTGGTGCAAAGATGAATAGACTAGAGCTTACAAAAAACAGAGTTGAAAACAGCTTAACTAATATTACTGAATCTTTAAGTTTAAATGAAGATGCTGATTATGCAGAAGCAGCTACTAACCTCGCTAATTCTAAAACAATATATGAAGCGGCTTTGGCTGCAGGTGCAAAGACACTTTCCATTTCATTAATGGATTACATTTAAACTATAAAAAGGACTCTGTTTGGAGTCCTTTTTCAATGGAATTTATATCTTAATGTTTCTGAGCTTTTTTGTTTAATTAAAGCTTTATAGTATTTTATATCCGGATTTTTATATTGCATATATTCTAAATCTTTTATTATTCCACTAGCTACAAAGTAGTCTTTTTTTATTATAGATAAATCTAAATTCAATTTTTTTGAATATACATATACATCAGGCAACTCTAGTGCGGCAGATAAATAGGTAAGTAGTTTCGCTAATTCGGAACTTAATTCGACATCTGGTAGTGTGTCACTTCCAAGAACACTGCAAATATCTTTTAGGGCGTTTTCTAAGTCATTATTGTATATTTTTTTTAATATTTCAGGATACTCAATTAAAAAATCAACATTATTTAGGTCATATAAATAAATATTATGGTGCATAACGTTAAGTAATTTATCTGTACATTCAGAATCTCTTTCGCAAATGGTATATGCATCCAACATTTTACTAAATACATTAGAATAAAAAACATTAGATGATATATTTTTAAATGTTGCTGAGCGTCTGTTCCTCGAAACATAAGTTAAAATTTTTTGTGTGATTTTTGAATTAACTATGTTATATAAAGTAAGTATTCTTTGGCCGAGAGAAAGAGGAGAACCAGTTAGTTCGTTTATAAAATCACAGATTATGTTGTAGGTGTTTAGGTACACTTCTTGTTCTTCAACAGGGCTATTTGCATTTTTTATGCCTGTTTCAAGCATTAATCTTGCAGTTTCTAAGTTTGAATTATAGTCAAATAATTTCATTTTCCCACCTCCAACATAATTTATTCTATGATAATTTTTTAAGAAAAAAAAGACTTGACTTTTATATTTTTGTTTTTTTGTACTCTCCCAAAAACATCCCTTTACTTTATATGAAAATTAAGATAGAATATGTTAAACGAATTAATTAAATGTAGAAGTATACAGAGGTGTTAAAAATGTTAATTAATATAAAGAAAATTACATTAAATAAAAATGACTATATGGATTTATTATTACTTGCGGATCCTTCTAAAAAAATGGTTAATTCATATTTAAATAAAGGAGATATGTTTGTTTTAAGTGTAAATGGAGAGGCGGTTTGTGAGGCTGTTATTATAAAGATTTCTGACAATGTTTGTGAACTTAAAAATCTAGCTACTAAAAAAGAATATCAAGGTAGTGGTTTTGGAAAGCAAATGCTACAACATTTGTTCCAATATTATAAAAATACTTTTAATACAATGCTTGTTGGAACATCTTCACCGACGTTTTATGAGAAATTTGGTTTTGAATATTCACATACAGTTTCTAATTTTTTTGTTGATAATTATGATGAGCCAGTTATAGATAATGGTGTAAAGTGCATAGATATGACATATTTGAAAAAGGATTTGCATACAAAAACTAAAGCTGTTACAAGATCGGAAGAATCAGTTATGTCATTAATTCTTGATGTAGCAAAGAAAGATACACGCGTAAGGGCAGTTTGTATGAATGGCTCTAGGGTAAATCCCAAAGCGCCTAAGGACTTTTTCCAAGACTATGATATTGTATTTCTAGTTGATGATTTTGATAGTTTTGTTGCAACATCTGCGTGGTTAAATGTATTTGGAAGAAGGCTTATTATGCAAATTCCGTCACAAATGGGTGACAATATGAAAGAAGTGCAAGAAAAAAAGAAAATCACATATTTAATGCAATTTGTTGATGGAAATAGAATAGATTTAACTGTTTTATCATATGATAAACGAAATGAATACTTAAAGTCTGATTCACTTACACAAATACTTTTGGATAAGGATAATAAACTTCCTAAAATTCCTGAGGCGTCTGACAAGGATTACTGGATTAAAAAGCCGACAGAAAAGGAATATAATGATTGCTGTAATGAATTTTGGTGGATTTGTACTTATGTTGCTAAGGGGCTTTGGAGAAAAGAGTTATTGTATGCGACATATCATCTTGAAGTGAATATTAGAAAAGAATTATTAAAAATGCTTAGATGGAAAATTGCAATTGAAAATGATTTTGAAATAACAACCGGAAAATGTGATAAGTATATTGAAAATTATTTGCCAAAAGAAATGTTCGATAAACTTATGAGAAGCTTTGATATGTCAGACAGCGAAAGATGTTGGGATTCAATGTTCCTAATGATAGACTTATTTAGACGTGCGGCAAGTTTTGTTTCTGAAAAAATCGGATATGAATATAATTCGGAAGATGACAAGAATGTGTATGCATTTTTAAGACATGTTCGTACATTACCTAGAAATGCTAGGGCTTTATATGATAATAACTAGGAGGTTCTAATGGACTGGGAACTACTAAAGAAAAGAATTGTTTTTTGTGTGCTTATGTTCATAAATATAGTTATTTCAGCAATGTTTATTTCTTATATAATAAGCTTGTTTAAAATAGATGTGTCGGAATATGAAGTGGCGTCGGTAAAAATTCCAAAGGCTTTTGACGGATTCCGTATACTTCAGCTTTCAGACTTACACAACAGAAGATTTAATAAGAATAATAAAAAGATTGTGAAAATAATTGAAAAGCAGAAGCCGGATATAATTGTTATGACCGGAGATATGGTAAGCTCTAATAGTGTTGGGTTTAGTAATTTCTTTTCTCTAGTGGAGGAGCTAGATGGAAAGTATCCTATTTACTATATTTTTGGTAATCACGAACAAAGACTTAGTGTGGAAAAACAAGCCATAATTATAGGAAAACTTCGAGAATACGGAGTTAAAGTTTTAAATAATCAGCATGAGTTTATTACTAAAGATGATGAGAATATAGAGATTTTTGGCTTAAAACAAGAACTTATTTATTATACGAATTATTTAAAGAGCAAGAAGACATATTCCTATGAACAAAAAGATATGGAAAATGCTATTCGTAAATCGGATAGTAAAAAGTTTAATATTCTACTTGCGCATAACCCTTTATATTTTGAAACATATGAAAAGTGGGGAGCAGATTTAGTTTTCTCCGGACATGTACATGGCGGAATAATACAAATCCCTTTTATCGGTGGCTTTTTATCTCCTGAAAGAAAATTGTTCCCTAAGTATAGTGGCGGAGAATATGAAATAAATGATTCAAAGATGATAGTAAGTAGAGGACTGGGCTATACAAAGATAAATTTAAGATTTTTCAATAATCCTGAAATTTGTGTTGTAGAGTTAAAGAGTAAAAAATAAATAGTACAGACGCAGTATATATAAATGGCGCTCCAAGGACTACGTTTTTAAAGGTTCTATCCAAATTATCAACCGTCGCTCAAAGTCGACATCCCTGTCGACTCTCGCTCAAAATTTCATCCGCGAAATTTTGACGGTTTTGCCTACGGCAAATTTGGAGAACCGGTAAAAAACTCTGTAAAGTCGCTTAATTTATATATACTGCGTCTGTACTATTTTAAATACTTTTAGTTCAATTTTCACAAATCATTTCTTTTAGGTTCGAAAACCTATCTATTTTATTTAAATTTCGTACCATATATTCTATACTTGACATATTTCCTACAAATACCAGCATTTCTTTAGCACGTGTCATAGCCGTATATAGTAAGTTTCTTGTCATAAGTCTTTGACCTCCCATAAATACAGGGATAACGACTATTGGGAATTCACTTCCTTGACTTTTATGAACAGTTGTCGCAAATGCATGGTCTAATTCTTCCATTTGAACACTATCATATTCAACTTCTTTTCCATCATCAAAAATAACTCTAATCATTTCAGCTTCACTGTCAACCGCGGTAATTCGGCCAATATCTCCGTTAAAAACACCGCTCCCTCGCTCAGAACCATTTACCCATTCTAAGTCATAATTATTTTTTATTTGCATAACTTTATCGGTTACTCTAAAAATTCTATCCCCTAAGGCAATTTGTTTTTTATATGAAGCATAAGGATTAAGAACTTTTTGCAATTCTTTGTTCAAATTATTTGCACCAAGCACACCCTTTCGCATAGGAGTAATAACTTGAATGTCATCAATTGCATTACATTCTTTGAAATTAGGCAGTCTTTCGGACACTAGATTAATTACTTTTTTTATTATTTCGTCTGAGTTTCGTGCGTTTACTAAAAAGCTGTCTGTGTTTTCTTTGTTAAAAACAGGTAATTCTCCGGAATTAATGCTGTGCGCATTAACAACAATCATACTTTCTCCTGCTTGTCTAAAAATTTTAGTTAGAGCAAATGTACTTATTTTGCCTGATTCAATTAGGTCCTTTAAGACGTTTCCGGGGCCAACTGATGGAAGTTGGTCGACATCTCCAACTAAAATTAAAGTCGTGGTGAGGGAAACTGCTTTAAGTAAATTACTCATTAAAATTACGTCTAGCATCGAAACTTCGTCTACAATAACAACATCAGCTTCAATAGGAGTTACGTCTATTTCAACTAAAGCATTTCTATCATCATCGTCGATATGTTTAATTTCAAGTAAGCGGTGGATAGTTTTTGCATCAATGCCGGAAGTTTCGCTAAGCCTCTTTGCGGCTCTTCCTGTCGGAGCACAAAGTACAACTTTTGCATCGAAACTTTCTAGAGTTTTAATAATCGCTTTAACGATAGTTGTTTTACCTGTACCCGGTCCGCCTGTTATGATTGAGACTTGAGAGTCTAGTACACCTTTTACACAGTTTAATTGCTCGTCGGTTAATACAATTCCGTTTTCTAAGGTGTTCGCGTATTCTTTAACTTTAAATTTGGAATTTATTTCTGTCATTTGAGTAAGCTTTAATGCTATATTTCTTTCAGCATTAAATAAAGAAGAAAGATATATTTTGTCGTTATTATATATTCTTGTTTTTCCCTCTATTGTCATTTTCGCGATTGCGGAATCAATTGTTTCCGGATCTACTGATAAAAATTCAGTTAAGTATTCAGCAATATTATTACGTGGGAGATTTGTGTGCCCTTCAAATGATGCCAAAGATAGCACATACTTTATACCGGCACAAATTCTTGTTTCGTTATTGTCGTCGATTCCAACATTTCTTGCAATTTGGTCCGCTACTTTAAATGAAATTCCATTACATACGTCAAGTAAAACGTATGGGTTTGATTTTACTGTATCTAAAGAATTAACTCCGAATGCTTTATGTAATTTTACAGCATTTTTGTTTCCTATTCCGTAGGTGCCAAGGAATGAGATCAACTTCCATAAATCCCATTGTTCATTTAGTGTACTACTCATACTAAGAGCTTTTTCCATATTTATGCCACGAACTTCTGTGAGTCTTTCCGGTGTGTTTTTTATAACTTCTATTGTGTTTTCTCCGAATTTTGTAACAAGCTTTCTTGCAGTAACTAATCCAACTCCTTTTATGATGCCGGATGCAAGATATTTTTCGATGGCAGGGACTCCTTTGGGAAGGAATTTTTCAAACGTTTCAGTCTTTAGTTGTTTGCCGTAGTCAGGGTGATTTACCCAGTTGCCGTTTATCTTTATTTCTTCGCCTACTTGAATGTACGGCAAAAAACCAACGACAGTGATTTCTTCATCGTCTTTGGTTAGGATATTGCATATTGTGTATCCATTTGTTTCATTTACATATATAATTTCTATTATTTCTCCATGTACTTCTATCATCTAAAAATCCTCACTTTATTCTGACTAGATTTTATCACACAATTTTGTGCTATTCAATTAAAAAATATTAAAGCATATTAAATATATAAATAGCAAAATTAATTGAACGAAAAATGTTCACTGAATAAGTAGGAAAATGTGTCAATAATTTTTGAAAATGTCCTAAAAAAATTCAAACATTAACGGGAAAATT
>CAVHFU010000029.1:0-18598 GCA_963635575.1 bacterium
GCTCATAATGAACGTATTTATGCTTAAAACAATAACGGGATAAATTTTCCCGTTATTGTTTGAATTTTTTTAGGACATTTTCAAAAATTATTGACATAGGTTTCCATAATTTAATTCTAGGCAGAGTTACTAGTCAGGTAAATAGTACCTCAAAGCACAAAAAATTTCTTTGCATACTACTGTTTTTAGTGTATAATGGCTATGTGAAAATGTTAGATGAATAATCCATGCTATTTATTAGTCAAGGAGGATGTTTTATGTATATTATGCCAACAGAAAACGAACTAAAAAAGATCGGGTCTTACATTGTAACTTGTTACGCCACAAATTATTTCCCGAGTTCCGTTTTTTCTTTTTATGAAAATCGTAGGGATTACAAGGATATGCACCGTACTGGGATTTATTCAAAAGACGGCACAAAAATTTTTTTCAAGGTAATAAAAAAATGCGATCGTATTGGCGAAGATTACATAACATCGACGATTGAAAAGGGATTCTAATTGCCAACAAACTGTTTGAATTAGAATTTGATAATAATATCTTATTACTCTATGAATATTTAGATACTATTAGTCTTAACTCATACAATTATTTACGCAATTCTCATTATACATATTATGAGAAAGAAAATTCTGTCATTTGCTTTTTCAACTTGCTTTTTGATCAATTTACGAGAACTCAATGTCCTGGAATCTTAGATTCCTCTTATAAATCAGATATGTTTTTCTACGGCAGATTTGGAGAAAACTCTAGAAGTGTAGACTATTACGGCATAAACTTTAAACTATTGAAAAAAGATGTTTCCCAAGTATTTCCTCAATTTAATTCCAAACTAGAATTCTTGCTGAAAAAAATCAATTTGCTTATCAATACAAATTATAATACCGTTTTAACGTATTGCCATGGCGATTTTCATGATTTTAATTTCAGTTTGAATGGTACTTTTTGGGATACAGACACATTTGGCTATAATCCGATATTAAATGATTTCTCGATATATTATTGGCACTTTTATGGCCGTGAAGACTTTCTAATCTC
This sequence comes from bacterium, assembly GCA_963635575.1. GTDB lineage: Bacteria > Bacillota > Clostridia > TANB77 > RGIG9151 > RGIG9151. The sequence goes on from CAVHFU010000029.1 coordinate 1,039, forward strand.
GACATATAATCCATGGTTAAGTATTTATATGCATAACGAACTGCAAACTTGTGATTTGATTAAAATTAGACGATTAAAGAAAGAAATAATCCTGGCTTGGTTTGTTGAAATAATTAAACTCTTTACTAAAAATAATATTACTTTAGATTCTATTATTTTGGAGTTAATATTCAAAATCTTTTGCCGTGTTTTCCTCGTTGACAATGTATTACTTTTTTCTAAAGAAGATCGCCGGATTATCTATAGCTATTTCGATACATTACTATCAAAAATAGACGCTTCTCCGGGAAAAATTTTATTTAGTTCAAGTGACGATATAGGATTAATAAAAAAGGTGGACTAAAGTCCATGCTATGTTGACCTTCGGTCAACATAGCATGGAAATCTTTTGCACTCTGTGAAACTGTTTGTTGCTAAATCAAAGATTTAGACAAACACTTTTGTTTTCTGTCGGTCGTTCGAGCTACTAATTAAAATTTTTGACGCTAATTTCATCAGCAAAATTTTAATTAGACTGGAGATTTTTACTAAGTTAATTTTTTAACTCATAGCTCGAACTTTCTTGGAAAATAAAATAACAAAAAAACGAAAAGCTTAAATCATGTGATGATAAAGCTTTTCGTTTTTTATAATTATTTTTTCGTAGTACTACTAATATGCTTAATTATCTATGCAAATGCTATTACTATGATTTCCCACACAATATCTTTTTCACTGCTCTTGCCCCTTTAACCTTAGCCCTAAATTCTTTTGCGATCCCAAACTTAATATTTCCTTGTAATATTTGTTCCTTTATTTTTATTATCTCTGTATAATCACCTAAAATATCTGAATATACACTACCAATTTGTAAGGGATAATGTGCATCACTTCCTTCTGTTATATTTTTATTCAAATTTACCCCCAACTCTTCTATTCTTTTTTTCATATCTTCTATATCAAATTTAAATAAATCCGTAGCATTAATTTCTACCGCATCAAATTTATTAAAAACATTATAATTAATATTTGGAAACACATCAAATCTTCTATACGGATGAGCTAATATAACAATTGACGCTTCATAGTTTATAATATCTGCCAACTTTTCAATTGGTATAAAACTATAATTTTCGCAATTTAAAATCTTATCAACATTTTTCTTCAACGCGAATATCGCATCTATATTTGAAATAACAACCACATCAAATTTTTCTAAAGTTGTTATTTCTATACCTGTAAAAACCTTTATGCCATTTACTAAATAGCAATCGCCTTCTTTGTCATATTTACCATCTATATATCTATATGCTTCTGCAAAATTATTTGCATGGCAGTGTTCAGAAATAGCAAAAGCATCTATTCCTAATATTTTACATTCTTCGGTATACTCCTCCATATATTGCGGTTCAAATTGAAAAGAACTTGTTATCTTCGAATGCACATGAAAATCTATTTTCATCCTTATTTCCCTCCTATTCTGGTATTTTACTCCTTTTTATAAAAAGTCAATGTCTTAACAAAAAATAACTAGCTTTGAACTTCTTTCTTTAATTTCTTAATTTTGCCCATGTATAGCTTCCTGATGCCTCAATATCATCTATATTTGACCATTTAGATATTTCCGCCTCATTTTCTAATGTACTAAGTACGGTTCCATCTTCTTTTAATCCTAAGAAGTTATTATCCCTTACCACAATTTTTCTTATGTTTTTCCAACTTTGAATACTTTCAACACTTACTCCGCTAGGATGGAATGATAGTTTAACAGTTCCGTCATTTTGCAATATCATAGTTTGTAAATTACTCATCACAAAGCTTTTTACATTTTGCAGTGTTCTTAGGAAATCAAATTCCTCAGTTTCGTCTTTTCCTGTAACTAGTAACCTTCCGTCTATTGTAAGTGCACCGACTCTGTCACCTGAAGCATCTATCATAACAACATCGTTCCAAGAACTTACACTACATTGACCGTAAGAATTATCGCCATATGCCATTACCTTTCCATTAATATTTAATCCTACAAAGAAGTTATTTCCGGCCTTTACATCAACTATACTATCCCATTCATTTAAACTAGTAACCACTTTGTCTTCAAAGGTATAATAACAAACTGTTCCATCTTCCTTTAAGGCCACTAAGTGAGTTGCACTTATGTCCGCCTTCTTTACGCCATATATAACAGGATATGTTACACCATCCTCAACTGCCGACTGGTTTTTACTCATACAATTTAATGCATTATCACTGTTTAACATAGCAACTTTACTTGCTTCTGTACTTTCATAAATCTCAAGCATGGTTTCAAAATCATTTGATAAAAAGTGTCCGAACACCAAGCCATTGCTAAGAAGTGTTCCGTCATTTTTCAGTGCAACAATATGCTCATTGCAAGCAACTACTTTTTTTACTCCAAGCCATGAATTGTTTACAAAGTTTCTATATGGCTTTCCACTTGCAAAAACAGTTCCTTCTTGGTCAATTCCTATAATTCTATTATCTGCTAAAACAATTTGCTTTATCATATTCCATCTTTTCACATCATCTACTCTATATGATATTTTCCCTGTCGTTACAACCCTTCCGTCAAATCTAAGCCCAATTGTCATATTTCCCAAAGCAAAGATTTCTTTTATATTGGTCCAGTCGTTTACATTACACTGTCCACAAGAATTTAATCCTGTTGCAACTACTTTTCCCATTGAAGTAAGGCCTACCGTGTAGAAGTTACCAGCTGCAACTTGCACGATATCCTGCCATGAACTAACATCACATTCGCCGAAATTATTTTCACCGGTTGCATGAACTTTACCATCTTTACTAAGCCCAACAGAATGAAAAGCAACTGCTAAACCTATTATATCGTACCATTCATCTACATCACATTGACCGTTTTCATTACTACCTATAGCACGCACTGTGGCATTTTTAGTTAACGCTAGCATATGTTTATCTGCTAAATATAGACTATCTACATTCTCCCAAGAATAAATATACTCGGCATTTGCGTATTCTGTATTACCGGCATATACCACTGTCCCATCGTCTTTTATGCCATATATCGCATTATCCTTAACATATGCCTTTTTAATATCTTTCCAAGTAGATATTTGTTCAGAACATTTTATATCCCCAACAGATAAAACCAAACCATCTTTCTTTAAGCAAACGAATTGAGAGTTACTGATTTTAATATCTTCTATATCTTCAAAGCTAGGATACATCAGTGTTTGCTGTTTCTCTTCGATTTCTTTTTCCTCTTCTTCTGCGTCATTTTCATCTTTTACAGTTTCCTCTACATTTTCATCTGCCTCTATTTCCTTTTCAAGTTCTGCCTTATTCTCTTTATATTCATTATCACTTTTTGCTTTTTCTTCTTTAGTCTTTACTTCATTTTCTTGTTTTTTTAGTTTTTCTTCTATTTCCTTTTTTTCTTTATAGGTATCTATCTTTTCATCGTATATAGAGACTACCACTCTTGTAACTCGCACATCAGTTAAAATAACAATTTCTTCCCTTATCGTAACCCCTCTGGTAGTTTTAGCCTCAAATATATCAACAAACGTCTCACCTGGCACTCTACCAAAGCTAATTTCAGTATTATTATCATCAAAGAATTTTGCTTGAATTTTTTCTTTATCTACTCCCGCCTCAAAATTCAAATCAAAAGCAATTATATTAGCCTCCATTTTTTCATCATTTATTAGAGTACAGTTAGTTATTTTCCTAACATTAAAAGTTTCTTGTAATCTAGATGTATTCCGCGTTCTAAGCATATCCACATGGCTAATAAAACTTTTAATCGTATTTTTTACATATGCTTCTTCCTCAAATTCTTTACTCACTTTATCTTCTAATAAATGACCGCTCAATAGCTCAAGAATTTCTCTGTATGGAAGAATATAATAAATATTTATTAGCATATTATATACTTCAAAATTATGATACTTAGTAACGTTCTTAGCTTGATATTTTATAAGTTCTTCGATATTTTTTAATAATGCCGGTATTAACGTATGTTTAACTGTTAAACTTCTATCTAAAACTGTTTCAGAACATTGCAAAAAACCAAAACAAGCATTTGCGACTTTTCTTGAAAGGAACTCATTCCAACATTTTTCATTTCGAATTACATCATTAAAGAGTGAATTTATTTTTATAATCCAAGCTTTTTCTGTTTTCGGAAGCACTTTAATTATTTCATCTGCTAACTTTATAGCCTTTGTATAATCTCCTCTTTTAGCAGCCTCCTCGAGCGAATTATCCAAATGTTCTAACTCATTTTCAGAATACGCAAAACGCGATGAACCGTCAGCATAAAATCGACACTCCTTGATATAAAATCCGGGGTATCGTCTCTGCTTAGGCATCGCGTACACTTTCTTTTCACTTTCTTCTTGTCCGTCATTTGCTTTACCGGGTCTAGAGATTAGGAATAGTAATAATAAAATTATAAAAATCGATATTATTATACCAATCCACATCCCAATACCTCCAACTCAAACATTAGTCAATAACAGCCGTTATCTTATGATTTATGTCATTTAATAGTTTTTTTGCGTCCACTACATTCTCTAGACCTAACTTTCTTTCTTCAAAGTCTTCTTTTATCTCTCCTAATTTTAAAGTTTTCGAAGAAAAATCAGCTATTTTATCTTCTATTTCTGATTTTGTCATTTTATAAAAATCCTCATGACTTTTCACTTCTTCAAAATATTTGGCATCACATTCTATAAAATTATTAAATTCTCCAATCACATTATCCAAGGCTAATTTTATTTTCTCTGAACTATCTTTAGTTGTCATATCAAATCCCAAAACTTTTAAGTAATTACAACCTAGCTCATGTTTGTTTTTATAGAATTCATACGCTTCAGTACTCTTTTGAAGTCTTTCTTCAAGTTCAGCTATTCTGTTACCTGTAAGCTTATTCTTCCTAGCAAACGGTACAAAGAATAATCTTTGGAAAGTACTTTTAATCTTATTATTACTATACATTATCGGATATAAGTTGCTTTTTAGCACCGTCAACTCTGTTTTTATTTTTGAGATATTTTTTGCGTGAAAATCCTCAGAGTCAGCATCATAGCTTATCATTAAACTAGCCTCATATCCATTCTTAGCATTCTCATATTTAGTCTTTAGTTCACTTAACTTCCTGTATTTTTCTAACTTCGTCGAATAGTAGTTGGTATATTCATCAATACCAATACTCATCTTTTCTAAAATATCACTATACAAAGCTAAACGTCTTCCCATAACAAACCTCTCTCCTTTAATTTAACATCCTGTTTTGAACAAAAGAAAAATTAAAAATTCTTCCTGTTTTTCAAAAGATACATCGGCTTATTTCTAAATAACTTAACTGCTTTTTTAAAATTTATTTCAATATTTAGCTTTATATTATCTCTTACTTACACCTTTCTTAGATACGCATATTTCCATCAATTCTTCATTATATCTAGGGATTAAGGAATTATCAAAACTTACTTTTTTATATGGATGTTGATATATAATTGTTAATTCAATAACTTCGCCATAATCTTTTAATTGATTTGTTGCTGTAATTAATATATTTTCATTTTTTAATCCCTTACTTACTAATTCGCTCTTTAATGATTTTTCATCTGATTTATTTAAATATCCAAACTCCTCCATAACAAAAATATATTTTAGAGCCGTAGACGACATTTTTTGATATATCATAAACGGCTCTATTATCCTAATCCCAAAAACTATAAAAAAGATAAAAATAAATATGGTTATTACCCAAATAATAGGCGTAATTAATATTGTACTTCCTTTATTATTTTTTATCATTTATCTCTCCATTTTTCTTATTTTTGTATTTTCTCTTACATTAAACTCTAACTTATCCTTAAAAAACTCTTTAAATATCAAAGGTCTTAATCGTAACTTTAATACCGTGCTAATCTCTAGTTCTGTCTTTTTATTAAATATTTGGGCCTCTAGTACTTCCACCCTTTGAACAAATCCCTTTTCTGTATCTACGAATACATCTGCGTTCCACAGTTTTTTTATTTCTTTTTTAACCAAATCTTCTACTTCCTTTTCATAGAAATCATATATATCTTCTCCCATATATTCTCTCTTTATGGATAGCAAAACATTTCTATTTATCATGTATAAATCATTTTTTATTTCATGAAATACACCCGTTGTAATTTGTTCAAACAAGGCGATTCCAAGTATTGTTAATATTAATACTATTCCGCCTAGTAACATTACGGAACTTGCTAAAACGCTACCTTTATTGTTTTTCATTGCTTTTGGCTCCTTACCTGCCATTTTGTCTCATAATTGGTAAGGTATGAAGATATGTCTCTGTTTAGTATTGTATCCCATCTTTCAAACACATCAAATTCAATTTGTTTTTCTATTTCTTCCATACCGTTTACAGTTATTTTCACCTTATATGGAGAACATATCCTACTAAGTAACTTACTTTTATCAATATTTTCTAATGTATCATCTTTAAGTGTACTCCAAGAATGTAAGGTTTGCCTTGTTTTATACGGAATGGTATAAAAATATCTAAACTTACTTTCCCCATCTGCTCCAATTTCAATAGGGTATAATCTTTTAGGAAAGTTTTCATACTCCACAGAAACCTTTTCATAGGCTTTTTTAGGCTTATCCACTAAAAAATACTTCGTGAGGTAATCTAATGTCTTTATAGATAAATTTCCTTCTAATTCAATATCTATAAATTCTGCGTCTTTTATTGTCATCTCTAAGCCTAATGTTTCTCCAGCACAGATAAAGCCTTCTGTCTCGTTATTCTTGGATTTACTTAGCTCCTCCAAATACCCTTGCCCATCTTTATAAAAAAATCTGCCAACTAAAAATTCCTTTATTTCCGGCGCACTTTCATTTTTATCTTCTTCAGGCTGCATCTGGTTTTCATCGTTTTTTACTATGATTGATAATATAATTTTATTACTTTTACCTTCTATATCTGTAGCTATCAATTCAATTTCATATTTTCCTGAAGCAGCTTTAGAATCGGTACTAATATCAATTGTTTCAAATTCACAATTATAATCTAATACATCTTTTCCAAATATAGTAGATTCATCTTTTCGCTTTATTGGGAAATTGGTACTTTTTATTAATTTTAAATACTTTTTTACTGCCACATCAGAGGCATATTCATCTAAAATCAGCATCCTATATACATTTCTAACCCTAGGATCATTATTATAATTTGTTATATACTCCTCTCTCACATATTCGTTTTCATTTACCTTAAATCCAAGCCACGGAAATTCTTGAACATTGTATCTAGGTAAAACAGATAATGCAATTTTCGCCCACTTTGCGACAAATCTCTTGTTTGGATAAGTATAGCCAATTGTTGATAATACATATCTTTTTAGATATTTTTGATTTTTTATATACTCTATATTTTCTATATATTTCTCAAGTATGCTATACTCAACAGAATAGCTATAAATCAGAGTATTTTCAACAGAGACATCAAAAGTTGTAACCCCGTGTGCATCTGTATTCCAGCGAATTACTATCGGCTTATCTGCAATTTTTCTGTCTACATCTATTCGAGTGTATGACGGAGTATCATTTGTATACTCAAAATTATTAATTACTATCTGAGGCACAAATTCTATTATGGTATTGTAATTTTTCCTAGATGTTCTTATTCCATTTTCAAACCCTACAAGTATTTCCTTTTTACTTGTAACTCTATTTGTCATTCCCAATTCATTTATCATATGGAGATATAGCCTTTTTTTGTTATAAGTAAATATATTTAATGGTGAATCCAAGTAGTTACCATTTGAGAACACTATTGTTCCATTTTGAGTAAGTCTTATTCCTGATGGCAAAGACGTTTCCAAAGTATCCCCATTAGTTGTATCTTTAGAATAAAATGTGGAATTTTTAAGTTTTCCATCGATACTTTTTACATATCGCCTATTGTTTGAATATATATACTCATCTTCCTCAAAAAAATCCGCCATTACCTCATATGAAATCTCATAAAAATTCGGCAATTCCTCTTTTATTTTACTAAGTTCGCAGTTAATTCCCAGTTCATCGCATCTTGCGGTAACTTTATCTATCTTGGATAATGATTTGGTTTGTGCATATATGTCCACTTTTTCGCCCGCTTTTATCACGTCAGGCTTAACACTGCCGCTAAGTTCTATTGTACTATCAGATAAATTTGCCCAATCTGATACTTGATTGACTTCGTCTATTGTTCTTATTCTTATATCTGTATATTCACCATTTAACTCATATAATAGCTTTGTTTCTCCCGGTTTAGTTTTAATTCCCTCGCCCCATGAGTCGCTATACGTCTGCATTTCATAAATCAATTCATCTTTAGGAGTATAATCATCACTTCCAGTTTCCCAAAGTATTAATTTATCTTGCGAGTTATATCTAATGTTATAAGGAGATACAGGAGGGTAATCTTTCACCGTTTTTTCTTCGGTATATGATATTTTTACCCATCCGTCATACAAATAACCTTTTACTTGTTTTTGTGTTTCATACGAATAAGTTATATTTCCCGAATAAAGCATTACAGGTTTATAATGCTCATATTCTAGCGTACAACTATACGGATAGGAAAAAAATCCTCCAAATGCTTTTTTATTACTAGGTCCATAGTAAAATTTATAATGTTTAACATATGTTTCATTTTTCCCTGTAATCTTATTAAAAAATGTTTCTTTACTCTCCCAAGCTTTATTTTCACATACTTCTCCCCATCCGTTAGTTCCTTTTACCAATTCGCCCATACTGTATAATTTACCTTCGGGTATATAAAAAACTCCATCCTCAGAAAATTCTACCGTGTATATCTCTGTATTAAAGGTCTGCTCTTTTACTTCCAATTTTGATTTGTTCAGAATTTCCCCTTCTGTACTACTCGGAATGCCTTTTGATTTGTCAAAAACGTAAATATATCTAACTCCATTAATTTCAGCACCACAATAATCTAGCCAATTCTTATTCCATAAATTCATACCAAGTTCTTCTTGCTCTGATTTATCTAAATATTTGCCCTTTCCTGTAATTTTATTCCTATCTGTCGAATATACAGAATTTGGATTATGTTTTCTAAAGTTTCCATCTGAATCCCTATCGATCCAAAAATATGTATATCCATCATTCAGTTTTATTTCATTTAGTTTTGGTGTTCCGTTATCAAATATAGCTTTTAACTTTTTATCTTGTACAATTATTTCTTGTAATGCAGATGTATCCCCGCTTACAGCTTTTACCTTTCCTATAGGAATATGCTGTAACTCTATATAATTACTTTCTATTTCTCGATTTTTATTATCACTTCCTATTTCAACGTTTACAGTAGATTTTTCTGTTTTGGTTTCATCATATCCCAACTCACCCTCAGCATTTTTATCTACTTTTACGCATAATTTACCATCAGAAATAACTTCTGCACTTACAAAATCACCTGAAATCTCCATAATTTCTTTTATCTTTTTATCTGTGGAAATAGTTATTTCTCGCGTATTTTCGTCGTCCAACGGAATTTCTTCAAGTTCTAAATCATTTATTTCCGTAACAGTTTGAATATTATTAGATTTTTGACCGTCATAAAACTCTAAATCTATATAGTTTCCTTCTATATTGGCATCTACCTCTCCATTATTGACTGATATTTTTTCTATTTTCACATCATTAAACCCTTTTATACTTATACTATCCTCATAATTTTTTGTGTCTGAAATAAAGCTAAAAGGAATTATTTTTTCCTGCCTTACTTGAATATCCCGTATAACATACGCATTAGCCATATTTTGCACTAACAGAATAAAAGTCATAAAAAAAGCAATCCTTTTCATCTCACCCCTCCTTTATATAAATAATTGCAGAATGAAATGAAGAAACGTCTATCGATTCCTTGGTATTCACATCATATAAAGTAGTAAGTGCCCTACTTATTAAAAATTTCTCTAGCGGAAGTTTGTTTAACACATAAAACGCTGATGTATCCCTACTTTCAGTCGGTGGTACATTCGTTCCAATATATGCTTTTGAATCTAATTGTTCAATAGTTTCGTCAACGTCAAATGAATCTATTATATATATTTCTTCATCTTCTTCGAAAAATAAGTTAACAAACTGATATCCTGTTAGCATATTGTATTCTTCTGTATTATTAAATGTCTTAAAATCGATTGCTATAACGTAATTATCTTCCCCAAACTCTTGACGATACTTTGCATAGGGATGTTCATTATTGAAAAATTTGGAAAAAATTTCTTTATACTTAGTTTCATTAGCACTGTTAAATTCAAACATCTGTATATCTGTTATAATTGTATCACAATATTCATTATCACTTGCAAACTCATATTTTCTAAGCAATATGTCTTTATCTCTAACACTAAATTTGGCTATATTATCTTCATAAATAACATTAGACTTATAGTATTTTAGCTTGTTTATTTTTTCTTTTACTAAATTCATAAAACAACTTATCTCGGCTCTTGTAGACATCTTATCAAACCCTGCTGTTCCGTCCGGATACCCCGATAAAATGCCTATTTCCTTTAATATTTTAGCAATTCTTTGTTCTTCATAATTTTGTGATGATATGTCTAAAAAAGTTGTGCCTAATGTACTCACATAAGCATTCTTGGTGCTTTCAAAACTATTAATAATCATCTTGCATATTTCTAATCTCGTTATATACTCGTCTGGATTAAAGGCTGAGTAATCGTCCATATTAACAATATTATTCTCTATTGCATAATCAATATAGCCTTGTGCCCAATGATCTGAAACCGTGGATACATCAGCATTATATGCTATTACCTTTATAAGCACTGCTAAGAACTCAGCTATTGTCATTTTATCATCCGGATTAAACTTACCATTTGGATATCCACTTAAGATACCTTGCTTGGTCAGTTTATTTACTGAACTATATGCCCAATGAGTTGAATCTATATCTGTATATGCATATGAATAACAACACAGATTAGCAATAATACATATTATAAAAATTATCTTTTTCATTTTCCCTCCATTATTTTGTTAAATCGAAAGTCCCTTGATTTCGCAAATTATTTATGATTTTCGCCATTTGGCTATCTACACCTATAACAACAGTATCAAGCCGTGTAAATTTATCACTTTCTATGCTTTTTCCCGACTCATCATATATCCCAAGTATTGGAATATCCTTTAATAAACAAGTTGTATACATAGAATTATCGTTCTTGCTTACATTCTCTAATCCAAATTGTGCTATACTTTCTTTTATCGCACCGTATCTGCCGCTGAAATACAGATGTACTCTATCTTTTGGCTTTACTTGATATGCTATTGCGTTCTGTGGATTCTTAATTTCAATTGCTATTTTTTCTATACCTTCAGGAGCATTTATTATTTTTAATTCTTCTTTGCTTCCTACATCTTGTTTAAATAATATCTGTCCTTTATTAATTATTTCTTTAGCATATTTTCCTTTTATATATTCTGTTGAGCTTATCACACTATTACTTATAACTAAGTTTAGTGGCACAATAGCCTCACTAAACCATTCCGGTTTAAGCTCTGTATCTGGCTTTACATCTACATTTGACACTAATGCCTTTGCTGTTGGTTCATCATTTACTAACTTATTTTGAAGTATTGTTAAAATAACAAACATGCAAGCAGCAATTATTACTGAAATCACAGTTATATTTATTCTTTTCATAACTACCCCTCTGTACTTGACGGAACACTAACGTCAAATATTTGCTGTGCAGAACTCTTTAACCAAGAATTCATGCTATCTGTTACACCATTGAAAACTTTCCTAAGTCCAGGAAAAAATACTGTTAATACCAAAGATATTGCAACACCAATTAACAATAAAGATTGTGTTATTTCTGAACCACCTTTATTTTCTTTTACTAATTTTTTTATATTGTTTTTCATTTTAATTCCTCCTAAAATTTATTTACATATGCCGGTCCCATTATGTTTCGTTATTTAAGCATTACCTTTAATGCTTCATTTGCCTCCATAATTAACGGATATACACTCATAGCAGCTAAATTCATCACCACTATACAAACTCCAATTATCATAATTACTGATTTCGACCTCGTTACATCTTCCATATATCCTATATATTTATCTTTTAATACTTCTATTAAATTATCAAACGCCTCAAGTGCAGATGTACTCTGCGTTTGCTGATTTATTGCAGAGATAAACATCCTTATCTCCGGATAATCAAACTTCCGTTGTAGTTCTTTTGCAGAATTATTGACTGTAAACTTAGATAATTGGTATTCTAAATATAAATTAGCCAATTCTTGTGAGAATGACCTATTCTTGCACAAATTTTGAATGTTTCTAAGAGCAATGTCCAATGAAATACCCGATGAGATTTGCACTCTTATACACTCAACTACATTTAATAAATCTTGTAATACTTGCTTTTTTATAGAATTATTTTGAATTCTTTCATGATAAAAAATTAAAATAAAAGTTATAGCTCCGCAAATTAAACTTCTTATAAGTCCGTTTCCATAGATTAACGATATTACGCATATTACAAATGCAATTATACTTTTGAGTATATATCTATTTTTGAAATTAAATTTTACTTTAGATTTAATTTCGTCATTACAAATTCTCTTCTTTATTTTTTTAGCTACTATAATAGCTGTAGTTCGTAAACTTACTATTATTAAGCAAACTATAAGCATAATTTTTAGTAATAAAATCATTGTTATCTCCTAATAATCCAATTTTTTAATTGCTTTAGATAACCATATCATTATCCAAACGCATATAAAATTTATATTTACTATTGCTTGTCCTATAAATGTTTCGTTCATTAAGCGCAAATAATATTGGTTCGATGCTATAAACGAAAAATACATATAAAAATCTATTATTATAAGTATATAAAGAACTGTGCAAGTGGCTCTTGTTTCTATTTTTCTTTTCTTTTTTTGCTTTATTGCCTCATTTATGACTTCTTGTGTCTTTTGCGTAAGAAGATATATATTCCCTCCATATATATGGCAATACCTAACGTTATTTATATAAAAAGAGAATTTTTCAATACCTATCTTATTAGCAAAGTTTGCTAAAGCTTCCTCAGGCAACTTCCCGGCATTAATCTCATTTAACATTTGTTTTGTATATGTTGAAAATGGTTCAAGTATATTGTTTTGTATTTTCCTTAAAGCTTCTATTATTTCCGTATTTACTTTTAGTGCAGATTTCAATTGGATAAAAAAGTCACTAAGCCCATCCTCTAACTTTTCTTGCTTTTTTTCCGCAATTATTTCTAATACAACAATCCCGGATGCAAGAAAAGGAAGCGATATTATGTACCTAACTATCAAGTTATCAAAAAGATAGTTACTAATAAGTAATACGAGCAAAAATGCACCCATTCCAATTCCAAAAACAATTCCTAATGTTATCTCATTGAATGGTATTGAAATTTTCTTAAAATACTTTTCCAGTCTAGACATTTTCCGCATAGAAAATTGACCCACTTTTTCATACCAATTCGTGTGTAACGCTGATGTATCCTTGCTTTTAAAATTATTTGCAATGCAAAATACAGCAGAAAATACTATAAGAAATTTAATAAATGTTATTAAAAATATCATATTAATTCTCCAAAACTACTCTTATTTTTCTTCTTACTTTTCCATCCACTTCTTTAATTTTCTCAAAATCTTCACTAATTTCACCATTCTCTAATTCCTTATACCTATACTCAAACAATTTCTTATATCTAATCCCTTTTTCATATGAAAAATCTATCTGACAAATTTCATGCACCTTAAAATTTTTCATATATATTATTAAATCTATTGATTGAGCCAATATATCCTTTAGATACTTATCTGTATATTGCTGTGCAAGGCTATCTCTTTTCATTAGCGTAACTAATCTATCAAGCACCAATTCCGCACTTTCTGAGTGAACGGTAGCGTAACCGATATGTCCTGTACTTACGCCATCAAAGAAAGCCATTGCTTCCGCACCCTTTATTTCGCCTATCACAATAGCATCGTTGCTCATTACTAAGGAGTGTTTAGTTAAATCTTCTAGAAGTATATTTCCAGTTAAACGATTTTTTACTATTTCCCTTTGTATAATATTCCCGTGGCTGCTGTATAATTCAGCAGTTTCTTCATTCGATGTTATAGAAACGGTGTCCGGTATTTCATCAATACAGGCTCTTAGTAGAGTGGTTTTTCCCGAGCCACCTTTTCCGGCAATGATAATGTTGCAACCTGCAATTACAGCTTTTTTTAAGAAATCTTTCATTTCTACATTCATCATTCCTTTATCAAGACATAATTCGCTAAGTCCTAGTCGTTTTTCCGGTCTATGTATTCTTATTACCAAACTCGGCGAAACAATGTTTACCGGCGAAATTCCAGCTTCAATTCTTAGATGATTATTTTTGTCAGAAACCACTGCAATTGGCTGTTCATGTGTAATTTTTCCATTATTTTTAAGTATGCAATATCTAACAAAATTATAAAATTCAACCTCATTTGAAAAAGTGTCCTCTACTTTTTTCCATTTTCCGTCTCGCATAACATATATACTATTCCATTTTATAGCTCTAATATCACTTACGGATGTGTCCTCAATATACTTTTGGAGTATATGGTAACCAAATATCCTATCTAAAATATTTTTCACCAATTCCTCAGTATCATAATTTCCATAGTTATAATCTTTTATTAATTTCTCCCTTATAATTTTTTCGGCAGAAATTCTGTTTTTTGTGTCAAACGCAGATGTACCCAGTATTTCAGAATAGTTTTCTATCAAGAAATCTATTATTTCATTTACAATTTTATCTGTCCTTGTAATCATTTTTTCTACTTTCACGTTTTTATTTACAGATTTATATGGGTCTATTAACATTTTTCTTCACCTTCCATTCTAAAAAAGTGGCTTAAATACTTACTTTTAAGTTTTTTTATTGGACTTCCCTTAGAAATAATATTTAGCTGTTCAAGTAATTCAACATACTCTGTCTCATTATTTAACACATATGGTTTCCCACTGTTTAAGCATTCGTCATATTCCCCTGAAAAGCTTATGTATCCCGCGATTGGGATGTCTTTCATCATCTCATTTATTACCAGTTTTGAAGGTGAATTTTTATGATATTTGTTTATTATTAATTTTATTTTGCTATTATTAATACCCCATACCGGAAAGACTTCCTTTAGAGCTCTGAATGTCCTTTCAAAAGAGATATTAGTTGCCTCTGCTACATAAAAAATTACATTTGAATTTAATAAAGAAAATTGAGTAGCATCTACAAACACGTTCGAAGATGTATCTATAATTATGAAGTCATAAAGTTCTTTGGCCTTTTCTAATATTCGCGTATAATACTCTGTATTTAATACTTTTTCACATACAAACAGAGATTTATTTCCGGTTAATACATCTAAATTTGAAAAATATTTTGTTTTTTGGACATACTTTTCAAACAAATTCGAATCAAAAGTTCTTTTATCAATCGCATCTATCATATAATTTATTCCGGAATTTTTATCCGGTGGCAATATATATTCAGGATTTTGCGGTGCTCTTTTCACACCTAGAAATTGATTCATTCCAGAATTTATAGTGTCAAAGTCTATAAGTAGAACTTTAGCTCTTGAATTTTTAGCAATTAATGTTCCAAGCTGTGTAGCAATAGTAGTTTTTCCGGTAGAACCCATTCCGGTAAAACTTATTATTTGTTGCCTTTGAAAACGAGGCATTAAATTAGGCCTATTTTCGATTTCCTTCTCGTCTTTGATTAGTTTATTGTGGTGAAGATTTTTTTGCTTCAAATCGAATTTATGTGGCTTATATGTGCTATCGTTATTTATAGCGTTTATCAATTCCTCTTTTGACGTCTTTTCATTAACAAAAATATTGAATATTCCTTTCCTAAATAAATAATTTTTATAATTGTCATCCTCTTCATCAATAATTACAAATATTTCAATTTTGGAATCTATTTCTCTTATTTTCTCTATAAACATATATTTGTCCATATCGCCTTCTAAATTAGCATAAACAATTAAAACATCTATAAAATCTCTTTTTATAGCTTCTATTACTCCCTCTTGGTATGGAATATCAGCTATCACGCCATACTCACTTAAAAACTCTCTAATAACATCACTTCCAACTGCCGACAAAATTTTTCTCATTTCTTGCCTCCAATGTAATATATTGTAAATCTGATATTAATTTACAATATATGTAATATACTGTCAATAGTTTTTTCAAAATTTTCCAACAAAATTTATTTTTTCTTGCTTGACAAGTATATTAATTCGTGTTATATTAAGAAAGGTTCAGATGCATGGAGAGGTGTCCGAGCGGTTTAAGGAGCTAGTCTTGAAAACTAGTGACTCGTAAGAGCCGTGAGTTCGAATCTCACCCTCTCCGCCATTTTATAAAGTTGGAAATATCCAGCTTTTAATTTTCAGTTTGGAGAAGTACCCAAGTAGGTTGAAGGGGACAGTTTGCTAAACTGTTAGTGTTCGCAAGGGCAGCGCGGGTTCGAATCCCGCCTTCTCCGCCAATATATAAATATACTTTAAGTGTTCGCGTGTATATTTACAATTTAGCAGAAAGAACATTGTTTCACTCAATGAGACAATGTTCTTTTTCTTTGTCATTCAGCAAATCACGGATAAACCGATAGGTTATATCCACTCGTTGAATTTTCCGTTCATGCTTCTTTTCACGCTCATGGACTGTGATTTCTTCAATCAAGCCAAAAACAATCGTTCTATCAAGAGTTTGAATGTTATCATACTGACTGATTAAATCCAACCACTTATCAATGTCGTTTGTAGTATCATGGATTTTATCCAGTTCATTCCTTAATCCCGGTATTTTCTTTTCCAACAAACTCTGCTCCGCAGTATAGTCTTTCATCAAGCTGCTGCATACGCTTTCTGGAATTTGACCAGTGCATTTATCCTCATACAAATTCTTGATTCTTGCCTGAATATCGGAAATTCTCTGCTCACATTCATGAATCTGCTTTTTGATGATACCTGATTCAGAAGAATTATTTTTTCTCATGCTATTGTAAAGCTGCTGTGCCAATTCTTCCCGTTCCGTAACGGCTAAATGAGCAAATCGCCGTATGTCCTCCAAAACAAACGTACTGATATGTTCTTCCGCTATGTAATGTTGAGAACACGCCGATCCACCGTTATTGTTATACCTGCTACAGCGATAAATCCCTGTGATAATGGTATTTTTTATACGCCGTCTCATGTATGCAAGTGGCATTCCGCAATCTGCACATTTAATCATACCAGAAAACAATCCTATGTATCCTTCTTTGGTTTTTCGCACTCTTTTCTGACCGGAATTCAGTCTTTTTTGAACTCTGTCCCAAACATCGCGTTCAATCAATGGCTCATGGGTATTTTGGTGTTAGTATAGATACATAGACACGAAATTTCGAACGATATGGTATAATATCAAATTAAGGAAATGAGGTGTGTCTATGGCAAGACAATATAAAAGTTATGATGAAGATTTCAAA
>CAVHFU010000030.1:0-17486 GCA_963635575.1 bacterium
TATTTGGGACATTTTCAAAAATTAATATATAGGATTTTATCAAAAATTAATCATAATGTTTTATATTGTATGCTTAATTTTCTTGCTTAAAGGAAGTAATTGTGATAAACTAAAGTTCAAACAATATAAAGGAGTTTTAAAATGAAATCTAAAGTTTTGGTTATTGCAGGACCTACTGCATCCGGAAAAACTAAAATAGGTGTAGAATTGGCAAAAAGATTAAACGGAGAAATAATTTCTGCTGATTCTATGCAAATATATAAACATATGAATATTGGGACTGCAAAGTCGACGATTAATGAAATGCAAAACATTCCTCACCATTTAATTGACTTTGTTGAAATTGGTGAGAACTTTAGCGTTGTACAATATAAAGAGATGGCTACAAAGTGCATAGAAGATATATTGTCACGTGGCAAGGTACCTATTTTTGTTGGTGGAACTGGTTTATATATAAATAGTATAACTGAAGAGATTAAATATGATGAAGCAGCAGAAAATAAAGAAATAAGAGAAAAACTTGAAAAAATAGCTGAAACAGAAGGCAATGAAAGCTTATATGAAAAACTTAGAGAAGTAGATATTGATACATACAACAGATTGCATATAAACGATACAAAGCGTATCATTAGAGCATTAGAAGTTTTTGAGGCTACAGGAATAACTATTTCAGAACATCAAAAAATGTCTAAAGAAATAGAGAAAAAATACGATTATAGGATTGTAGGGCTATGGATGGAACGTGAAAATTTATATGATAGAATAAATTTGCGTGTAGATAAGATGATTGAAGATGGCCTTGAAGATGAAGTAAGAAACATAATAGAAATGATTAAGGACAAGGAAAAAATCACTTCATTCCAAGCGATAGGCTATAAAGAATTTTTAAAATATTTTAACGGAGAAGTGAGTCTAGAGGATGCAATTGCATCTATAAAACAGGAATCAAGGCGATATGCAAAACGCCAAGTTACATGGTTTAAGAGAACTAATGGATTAAAATGGATAAACGTAGAACGCGATATAAATGATGTTATAAATGATATTATTAATTATTATGAGGAGGAATAAAAATGGCTAATTTACAAGATTTGTTTTTGAATCAAGCTAGAAAGGATAAAATTGTGGTTAATATATACTTAACTAGTGGATTTCAATATAAAGGAATAGTAAGAGGATTTGATAATTTTGTTATAATGATTGAAAATGAGGGAAGGCAATCTTTAATTTATAAACATGCTATAGCTACAATTATTCCTACAAAAAATGTGAAGACAATGCTAGGAACAGAAGACCAACCATTTGATTTCGTAGAAAGTGCAAATCAAATATTGTAGTATAGTAAAATTACAAAAGATAATTTGGAGGAAGTATGGATACTGCAAACAAGGTATATCGTAAGAAAAAGAGTGGAGTAAAATGGGGTAGATTTGTAATAATTGCACTTGTATGTGCATATATTATAATGTTTGTCTACACCTTTTTTGCACAGTCCGTAGAGACAACCAATATAACATATGGAGAACTTGAAATGTCTGAAACGGTTTATGGATACATAACTAGAAATGAAAAAATAGTAACCTCTAGTTTGAGTGGAGAATTATATCCGGTAATGAATGAAGGGGAGAGAGTATCTAAGGGACAAGCTGTTGCAGTTGTAAAAAATGACAATAGTGAGGTTATTTCAGAAAAAATAAAAGAAATAACGAAAAAAATGAGTGCACTTACTACTCCTGGAATTTTCAACAAAGATGTGATGTTACTTGATAATGAAATAAATTCTGTATTGGAGGAATTATCTACTGCTAACTATAATGCAAATTTTTCTTCACTTAAAGAGACTAGAAATAAAATAGAAACAAAACTTAGCAAGAAATCGGCTATTATTGGTGAAAATAGTGCGAGAGGTTCGGCTGAGCGAACATATTACGAAGAATTAAAGAAATATGAATCTCAACTTACATATTCACAGCAAGAACTCACAGCCCCAATTGCGGGAACGGTAGCCTATAAGCTAGATGGCTATGAAAATGTGTTTTCATCAAAAGCGATATCCGATTATGATGCTAGTACGTTAGAAGAATTAAATATTCCAACAGGCGAATTGGTAGGCTCTATAAAACCTAACTCATTTAAAATAGTAGATAATATAGAGGGATATATAACAGTTATATCTAGTTCAGAAGAAGCTTTGAATGTTAAAGTAGATAAAAAGGTAAAATTAAGATTCCCGGAAATATCTCAAGACGACATTACCGGAAAAGTTGAATTTTTAAGCTTTGAAGATGGAAAGGTAGTTATTACATTTAGGATAAATAGAGGAATTGAAAGCTTAATAAATTACAGAAAATTAAAAGTTGATATAATCTGGGATAACGAGAGTGGAATGAAAGTGCCATCAAAAGCTATAAAATCTACTGATAATGGAGATAAGATTTTTGTTATAAATGGCAATCGAGTTATAGAAAAAGATGTAAATGTAATTGCAAATTGGAATGGCGAGGCCATTATTGAAGAAAAAGATAATAGTAAAATTTTCTTGTATGATGCGATTGCACTTGATGCTCAAAAAGTGAACACAAGAAAAATAATTGTTTCAGAGAATTAAAAAACACTAAAGTTTTTAATTTCTCTGCCGATATATAAATCGGAATGAATACTAAAGAATTATGTTGGCCATTGCATGGCCGACGTAAAAAATACACAGGGAGGTTTGAATATGTCAGCTTTAATCAACAAGATGTTGAATTTAGTCGGCTTCGATAACGAAGAAGAACTCATGGAAGAGGAAGGTTACAATTCAAATACATCAAATAGTAATCAAGAAAATGTCAAGGGAAATGCTAACCCATTCAAGAGAAATTCTAAAGTGGTTAATCTTTCTGATGCTAATCAACTTAAATTAGTTGTTATGCAGCCAAACTCATTTGATGATGCTCAAGATGTATGTGACCACTTAAAAGAGAAAAAACCGGTAGTAATTAATTTGGAGTATGCAGATAAGGATACGGCAAGAAGACTTATTGACTTCTTGAGTGGAGCTGTTTATGGCGTGGATGGTCATATTGAAAAAGTTTCCACATCCATATTTTTATTAGTTCCTTATAATGTAGATATTTTAAACACAGCAAAAGAAGACAAAAACAAAGGAACTTTCCCATGGATAAAGTAATAAGATAATTTCACCTAAGGTCCTTACGATGTATGTATGGACCTTATTGTGTTATTGCGAAAGGATGTTGAATAATATGCTTACACCACTCGAATTAGAAAAGAAGGAATTTAAAGGCGGAATAGGATATTCTAAACGCTCTGTTAATGAATTTTATGAAAAACTTAGAGCAGATTATGAGACTATTTATAAAGAGAATATAGAATTAAAGGATAAAATTAGTTTGCTTAATGAAGCAATAAGCCAATATAAAGCTATGGAAGAAGTTTTAAAAACGGCAATGATAAATGCTCAAACATCAGCAGAGGAGATTAAGAAAAATGCACAAGAGAAAGCTGAAAATATAATACAGGAAGCTGAATTTTTAGCACAAAAAAATAGAGAGTTTTCAAATCAAGAAGTAATAGATGCAAAGGCAGAGGCAGAAAACTTAAGAAAAGAAATGCAAGTATATAAAGCAAAAGTGGAATCAATTTTAAAATCACAAATGGAAATGCTAAGTGAAGTTTAGCCCTAAAAATATGAATTATTAAAAGACATACAGCCTTATTATAGGTTGTATGTCTTTTGCACGTTTAGGCTGAATTTGTCCGCAAAAGCCATTATAACGAATTTTACACACAATGACTTCTGTTATCATAATATGTAGAGAAATAAGATTACGGAGGTTATAAGATGGATACATATTTAATAACAGGGGGCAATAAGTTAAAAGGTGAGATAGAATTACAAGGTTCTAAAAATTCGTCATTACCTATAATTGCTGCTAGTATTTTAATAGATGGTATTGTGAATATATCTAAATGCCCTAATATAAGTGATACTATCGCTATGCAGGAATTATTAGGAATTTTAGGGTGTAAAGTAACTAATGAAAACGGAAATCTAATAATAGATTCACGAACGTGCGATAAAGATGAAATACCTGAAGATTTAATGAAGGAAATAAGATCATCAATTGTATTTATGGGACCGATGCTTGCTAAGCATAAACGGGTTATTTTAACTTATCCGGGAGGATGTGAAATTGGTGCGAGACCTATTGATTTACATTTGAGCGGATTAACTCAGCTGGGCGCAAGAATAACCGAAACTCACGGATATATTGTTTGTGAGACAGATAAGCTCGAAGGAAATGAAATCGATTTGGATTTTCCGAGTGTCGGTGCAACAGAAAACATTATGCTTGCTGCAGTATTAGCAACGGGGAATACAATAATAAGAAATGCCGCAAGAGAACCGGAGATTATCGATTTGCAAAATTTTCTGAATAAGGCCGGAGCGAAAATAGAAGGTGCAGGAAGTAATGTAATTAAAATAAGCGGTGTAGAATCATTGCATGATGTGGATTATACAATTACAGGAGATAGGATAGTAGCCGGAACTTATCTATGCGGAGCAGCAATTACCGGCGGAGAGATACTTGTAAAAGGCGTGATTACAGAGTATGTGCGTTCTACTTTGCATAAATTAAAAGAGGCAGGGTGCCAAATTAAAATTTATAATAAGGAAGATATTTTACTAAAAGCACCTGAAAGATTAAGAGCAATAAACACAATAAAAACTATGCCGTTTCCCGGTTTCCCAACTGATATGCAGTCACAAATGGTTACAATTCTAAGTTTGGCACAGGGAACATCGATAGTAATTGAAAATATTTTTGAAAATAGATATAAATACATTTCAGAATTGACAAGAATGGGAGCAAAAATTACAATAGAAGGGAAAACGGCGGTTATAAAAGGCGTGAAAAGGCTTATGGGTGCTACTGTTGAGGCAAAGGAATTAAGAGGAGGTGCAAGTCTAGTTTTAGCAGGACTCGCAGCTGAGGGGGAAACTAAAATAAATGGTATCCATTATATTGAACGTGGATATGAAAACTTTGTTGATAATCTACAAGGAATTGGAGCAAAAATAGCGAAAATAACATAGACGAAGGGAATGATACAAAAGATGAGCAATATTGTGAAGATCAGTAAATTAAAAAGAAAAGCTAAGAGTCACGTTGGAGTTCTTAGCTTTATTTTAGTTGTTACTATTGTTTGCTTCCTCCTGACATCCCCGTTTTTTTCAATAGAGAGTGTAACTGTTTCGGGGAATGGGAAAATACTTAGTGAAGAAATAATAAGCATTTCAGGTATCACTTATGGACAAAATATTTTGAGAATAGATAAATTTTCTATAATTAATAAAATTTTAACGATACCATATATAAAAAATGTTGAAATAAAGCGGAATTGGCCAAATGAAATATGTATAAAGGTTGAAGAAAATAAAGCAGTTGCAGAAATCACATTTTATGGTTCTAAAATTTTATTAGATGAATTTGGAACGATTTTAGAAGTTGTAACGGATAATACATTGACAGATTGCGTTAAATTTGAAGGAATATCTGCTAGAAGTATTACTACAGGAAATAAGCTTGAATGTAACGAAAAAGAAATATTAGAATCTTACTTAGAAATATTGAAGATTTTTAAGAATAATGATATGCTAAGTGAGATTGGGAAAATATTTACTGATAACGGAAATTATTTGGTAAGTTTAAAAGTAGGGCATGTTGCTTGTGTCGGAGATACAAAAAACTTGCAATATAAATTACTACTATTAAAAGAAATTATAGCTAGAGAAACTAATCCGGTATATGTAAACTTGTCTGATTTAAATATGATAGTTACGAAACCGGTTTGGGGTATGTTTGATGAATCTGCCCAAAACTAAAGAGGAAATAAATATGAGGTGAGTAGATGAAGAATAAAGAGTTTATAATAACAATTACGATTATATGCTTTATATTGGGACTTATGCTTACAATGCAGCTAAAAACTGTTCAGGTAAATGAGGACAAAACCAATGCAAGAACATCGGAGGTTCAAGCACAATATGCAGAGTTAAAGAAAAACTACGATGCAAAGCTAGTAGAAATAGAAGAATTAAATAAAGTTTTGGAAGAATATAGAAAGGCTGAAACTGATGAAGAGACGGTAGAACTATTAAAAGCCGAGTTAAAGAAGGCTCAACAGGACGCCGGACTTACAAATGTTAGGGGTGCCGGACTTACGGTTGTTATGGAAGATAGTTTGGCTGACTTTGGAAGTGGAATAGATTTAAATAATTATCTAGTACATGATGAAGACATATTAAAGGTTGTAAATGAATTAAAAAGTGCCGGTGCAGAGGCAATTTCAGTTAATAATCAAAGAATAATCAGTACATCTGAGATAAGATGCGCGGGAACGACTATATTTATAAATGGCGAGAGAATTGGTGCACCATTTACAATTAAAGCGATTGGAGATCCGGCACTACTAGAAAGTGCGATGACAATGCGTGGCGGAAATGTGGATATATTAAAAGAATGGGGAATAAGATTTACTATTACTCGGGAATCAGACATTGTGATTACAAAGTATAACAAGGCGATTTCTAGCCAATATTTAACCACAGTAACAGAAGATGCGACGAGTAACTCCACATCAACGTCACAGGTATCTTTGTTTAAACCGAAGAAAGACGATGTGGGATAGATAATAGTAAAAATGATTTGAATGAGGGGTTGAAACAAAATGATAATTCCTTTGATTGGATTATGTCTTGGAATAATTTTAGCGTTATATATGCCTGCTATTGATTATACATATGCAAGTTATTTAGCGATCGCTATTTTAGCTTGTTTAGACTCTGTTTTTGGTGGGGTAGCAAGTTTTTTGGAAAAAAAGTTTGATATTCATATTTTTGTGAGTGGTTTCTTCGGAAATGCGTTACTTGCAGTTGTTTTGACGTATCTTGGGGAAAAATTAGGAATAGATTTGTATTTGGCTGCTGTATTTGTTTTTGGTAACAGAATATTTTTAAATTTTGCAATAATTCGAAGATACCTCTTGAATAAATTACAAAAACAAGATAATATATAGTAGGTGAAAGTTTTACATAAGAAAAAATGGTTTTTGAAGGTAAGCCTTCATATATGAGCCTCTGAAATCTATATATGCTTTTAATATAAAAAGCATTGTGCAACTATTAAAAAATAGTTGCTATAAGTAACAGTAGATCGGGGTGTTTAGTTTTGTACAATGATGTAATAGTAGGCGTTGATATAGGCTCATCTAAAGTTAGTACGGTAATTGCAAAAGCAAATAAGCAAGGAAAAATGGAATTTATGGGAGCAGGACTCGCTCCTTGTACAGGGATAAAAAAGGGTTTGATAGTTGACTTAGAATCTGTTTCAAGAGCGGTAAGAGCTTCTGTTTCGATGGCAGAAAAGGCGGCAAACACGCGAGTGAGTGCCGTGCATTTAGCATTGTCGGGCTTTCATACAGTTTTAGTTCCATCTAGAGGCAAGATAAATTTTGATGGAAATATGAAAGAAATTATGCCTGAGGATGTAAGCAGAGTGTTAAAAGAAGCAAAAAGTTTTGATATACCATATGATAGGCAAGTGGTAGATGTAATTCCTAACCAGTACATAATAGACGGATATGATGAAATAGTAGATCCAACAGGTATGATGGGAGCTATTGTAGAAGTAGATGCAGATGTTGTACTAGGAAGTACGATTGCAACTCAAAGTTTATTAAAAAGTGTAGAACGTGCCGGTTATCAAGTGGCAGGAATTATAGTAGAGGCACTTGCTACAAGTGAAGTGATATTAACTCCTGAAGAAAAGGAATTGGGTGTTTTACAAGTAGATATAGGAGCAGGGAAGACGGATTATGCTTTCTTTAAAAATGGAAGAATAAAATATTATGACTCTATTCCGATAGGCGGAGAAAATATTACAAATGATATTGTAATAGGATTAAAAGTATCATATAATGAAGCTGATAGATTAAAAAAACAATTCCCATTATCACAAAAATCCTTGATAAATAACGACCAAAGTATTACAATATATTCGATTGGCGAAAATAAACAAAAGACAATAAGAATTTCTGATGTTGTAGAATTAGTTGAAGCACGTATTTCAGAAATTTTTACAATATTAAATAATAGGCTTGAAGAAACCGGAATAAAGCAAGAAATCGAAGCAGGTGTGGTATTGGTGGGACAAGGCGTGTACCACATCGCCGGTGCTAGCGATATGGCTCAGGTTGCTTTAAATATACCGACAAGATTTGTTAATCCTAAATTGCCGGTAGGCTTAAAACTTAGCTTTGTTACATCTCTTGGAATTGTAAAATATGTGGCAGGAATGAGTTTGGGAGAAAGAGATGTAGAAATCTTAAATAAGCATAAAGAAGTAGAAGAGGTCCCTGCAGTTGAAGAAGAAGGACTTATTACTAAGTTCATCAAGTTTTGGAAAAAATAGAACAATGGGTATGGTGAGTACCGTGTAACATTGTTGGTTTCACAATAAGAAGGAGGAATTTATGTGTTAGATTTTGATGTAGAAATGGAACAATTTGCCCAAATTAAGGTAATTGGTGTAGGTGGTGGCGGTAACAACGCTATTAACCGAATGGTAGAGGGCGGATTAAAAGGAGTTGAATTTTTAGCTGTAAACACTGATAAACAAGCTCTTTTCTTATCTAAAGCAAATATGAAGATTCAAATCGGAGATAAGTTGACTAAGGGTCTTGGTGCTGGTTCAGACCCTGACATTGGTCAAAAAGCTGCCGAAGAGAATAGAGACGAAATCGCAGAAGCCCTAAAAGGTTCAGATATGGTATTCGTTACTGCCGGAATGGGTGGTGGAACTGGTACAGGTGCTGCGCCGGTAGTTGCTGCGGTTGCTAAGGAATTAGGAATTTTAACAGTAGGTGTTGTAACAAAGCCTTTCACATTTGAAGGAAGAAAGAGAATGGTACAAGCCGAAAAAGGTATTGCACAACTAAAAGAAAACGTTGATACATTAATTATCATACCTAATGATAGATTACTTCAAGTAATTCAAAAGAATACATCAATGGTAGAAGCATTTAAGATGGCCGATGATATTTTACGTCAAGGTGTTCAAGGTATATCTGACCTAATAGCTGTACCTGGACTTGTAAACTTAGACTTTGCAGACGTTAAAACAATAATGTTAAACACAGGTATTGCACATATGGGTACTGGTCGCGCAACAGGGGAAAACAGAGCAGAAGAAGCTGCTAAACAAGCTGTTCATAGTCCATTACTTGAAACTTCTATTGAAGGTGCAAGAGGAGTATTATTAAACATCACCGGTGGTTCAGACTTAGGACTATTAGAAGTAAATGCTGCTGCTGAACTTGTACAAAAATCTGCAGACCCAGAAGCAAATATTATCTTTGGAGCTGTAATTGATGAATCATTAAACGATGAATTACTTATAACAGTAATTGCAACAGGATTTGACAGAGGACTTGGTTCAATAAATATTCCAACAGCAAAGAAACCTGAATTTTCATCTTTCTTTGGACCAAAGCAAACATCAACAATGTCATCATTAAATAACGGAGGAAACAATAATCAAGCAACTCAATCTACAAACAATAATCCACAACCTACATCAAAACCACTTAACAGTATCATTCCAGATGCAGAAAATGATTTAGATATACCTCCATTCTTAAGAAAAAATAAAAAGTAAAAACTAGAGGCTGAAAAAGCCTCTTTAATTTTTTCTGCCCAAAAGGGACGGTTCTTTTTGGGCAAGAAAAACAAGTCGTGTAGTTAGCTAAAAAAGCTACTTCCGCGATTTTCCCTTTGTAGACCTGTCCCAAGTGGTCAATAAGATAGTGTAATTTTTTAGATCACATAGCATACAATATAGCAAACGATGAAATGGGTGAATTAAAAAAGTAATTTCCGTTTGTGAAACGATGAAACGTAAGAAAAAAATAAAAAAGTACTTGAAATTGTGATTAAAAAATGCTATATTATTAAAGCAATGGTTATGGCGCTATAGCCAAGCGGTAAGGCATGGCTCTGCAAAAGCTTGATCCCCGGTTCAAATCCGGGTGGCGCCTCCAAAAATTCCGGATGCGTTGGCATTCGGAATTTTATTTTTTAAGGAGTAATAGCATATGAGTGTATTTGGAGAAATTTTAAATAATATACCTAGCTATAGAGAAATAGCAAAGTCAATATCTAATAATTCTGTGGTGGTAAATGGTCTGGCTGACGTTCAAAAACGTCATTTTGCATATGGAATTGCAAAAGACAAAAACAGACCTTTTGTTTTTATTGCCCAAAACGAGGCGGATATAGATAACGTAATAAATGACATTGAATTTTTTACAGGAAAGGAAATTAATTATTTACCAGAAGAAAATGCAAGATTTCAAGTCGGCACAAAAAGTAAAGATATTTATATTAAAAGGGCAAAAATTTTCGAAAAACTGCTACTTGGAGAAAAGCCTAATTTAGTAGTTACATCAGGTATAGTTTTAAACCTTTTCTCAAAGCTTGATACTTTTAAAAAGAATAAAATAAAAATAGAAACAGGGAAAATATATAGCATTGATACATTAAGTGAAATACTTGTAAAATGTGGTTATGAAAGAACTGATATTGTAGAAGGTGTAGGTCAATTTTCTGTACGTGGTGGGATACTAGATGTGTATTCTCCAACAGCACAAAATCCATACAGAGTAGAGTTCTTTGATGACGAAGTCGACTCTATTAGAATATTTGATAGCATAAGCCAAAGAACAATTGAAAAAGTAGGAGTAATAGATATATTTCCTGTAAGTAACGAAGAAACGGTAGAGGATACAGTACCATTTTTAGAGTATTTACCGGAAGACTATATGATTTTTATAGAAGAACCTCAAAGATTGATGGACAAAATAGACACTATGATTTTTGAGTATCAAGAGTTAATTGATAAAGTTGAGGATGAAAATACTTTACCGAAGAGAATATTTTCCAGAGAAGAAATTTTTAATTGCTTATTTGATAGAAAAGCTGTATTTTTATCTACATTAGAGACAAGACTTAAAGAGTTTTCAAGAGTAGAAAAGTTTTCTTTATTAAGTCGCGAAATAACAGGCTTCGGAAATTCTTTTGATAACTTGGCTAAAGCAATAAGTGAATGGAAAAATCAAGGATATAGAGCGGTTATACTTGCAGGTACAGAAACTAAAGGAAAAAACGTATGTAAGGAACTACTTGAACAAGGCATAGAAACAATATATACAGACGATTTAACGAGATTGCCGAATGAAGGAAGCATATATATAACTCATGGAAATTTAACTTCAGGTTTTGAATATCCTGAGGTTAAAATTGCAATAATAAGTGATAACGAACTATTTGGAAGCGATAAGAAAAAGAAGAAAAACAAAAAAACCGGAATACCTATAAAAATAGACGAACTAAAAGTTGGAGATTATATCGTGCACGAAAAGCATGGAATAGGAATTTACTTAGGCATAGAAACATTAAACGCAGCCGGAGTAGTCAAAGATTATATAAAGATAGCATATGCAAAAGGTGATATGTTATATATTCCGGTAAACCAAATGGAAAATATAACAAAATATATCGGTTCTGATGGTCGTGTGCCTAAAATAAATAAAATGGGCGGACAAGAATGGTCGGCAGTAAAGGCTAAAGTAAGAGCCGGCTTAAAAGATGTAGCAGACAGTTTAGTAAAGCTTTACGCAAAACGTGAAATGTCTAAAGGTTTTGCATTTTCAAAAGATACAGTTTGGCAAACTCAATTTGAGGACAGTTTTATTTATGAAGAAACAGATGACCAATTAAGATGTATTGAAGAAATAAAGAAGGATATGGAGCGAGAACGTCCTATGGACAGGCTTCTTTGCGGAGATGTTGGATATGGAAAAACAGAGGTGGCAATACGTGCTGCATTTAAGGCTGTAATGGACAGCAAACAAGTAGCCTACTTAGCGCCAACGACAGTTTTAGCATCGCAACATTATCATTCGTTTGTAAAACGTATGAAAGATTATCCTATAAAAATACAAGTCATAAGCAGACTTCGTTCACCAAAAGAGCAAAAGGAAATTCTTAAAAAGCTAAAGAATGGTGAAATAGACATCTTAATAGGAACTCACAGAATAATTCAAAAAGATGTTATATTTAAAGATTTAGGTTTACTTATAATAGACGAAGAGCAAAAATTCGGTGTAATGGATAAAGAAAAAATAAAAATGATAAAGGAAAATGTAGATGTGCTTACATTAACTGCCACCCCAATCCCAAGAACACTTCATATGTCTATGGTAGGAGTAAAAGACGTAAGTGTAATATATGAGCCACCGTCCGACAGAAATCCTGTTCAGACCTATGTTTTTGAATATGATAAAGGAATAATAAGAGAGGCAATAGTTCGTGAAATAGAACGAAAAGGTCAAGTTTATTATTTATACAATAAAGTAGAAGACATAGATAAAGTAGCCGTGAAAATTCAAGAAGAGATACCTTGGGCAAGGGTAACTTTTGCACATGGAAAGATGAATCCAACCGAATTAGAAAATATAATGATGAGCTTTGCAGAAAATGAATATGACGTATTAGTTTGTACAACAATAATAGATTCGGGAGTAGATATTCCTAACGTAAATACAATAATAGTAGAAAATGCCGAAAATCTAGGCCTTTCACAACTATATCAGTTAAGAGGAAGAGTTGGACGTTCAAACAGGATAGCATATGCATATATAACTTACAGAAAAAATAAAGTTTTATCCGAAATTGCAACCAAAAGACTTAATGCAATTCGTGAATTTACTGAATTTGGCTCGGGATTTAAAATTGCAATGCGTGACTTAGAAATAAGAGGCGCAGGAAACCTTATAGGTGCACAACAACACGGACATATGGATGCTGTTGGTTACGACACATACTGCAAGATTTTAGAGAGCATGATAAAGGAACTAAAGGGAGAAAAGGTCGTACAAGAAGAAAAAGAATCGGTAATAGTTGATTTAAACATAAACGCGTATATTAGTGAGAAATATATAAAGAGTGAAGTTCAAAAAATGGAGATGTATCAAAAAATTTCTAAAGCAGACAATATAGAAGAATTAATGGATATTACTGATGAGTTGACAGACAGATATGGGGATATTCCTAAAGAAACTATGCGTTTACTTAAGATTGTGGAGATAAAATATTTAGCAAACAAGTTAAATATAACTTCAATTGAAGAAAAGAACAAAAATGTATTTTTCTATTTTAAAAACGGGAACTCAATTGACGTTGAAAAACTTAGTGAAGTAATGAAGAAATTAAGAGGAAGAATATTATTCTCGGCTGGTGAAAAGCCATATATTACTTTAAATATTGATGATGATTCCGAAGATGACTTACTAAAAAATATTAAGTTTTTGTTACAGTCAATAAATTAGTTGAAGAACGAGCCTTCATCATATATAATTTAGCTGTAAATATTTTGATAAATTTGTGAAAGGAAGGACAGACTTATGAAATCAAAAAAAGGCGTAATAATACCTTTGATAATAACAATTGTTTTATTAGTTGCTGTTGCAGCAGGATATTTGTATATTTATGACAATGACTACGTATTAAAAATTAATGGTCAAAAGGTTACAATGATTGAATTTAACACTTATTTAACTTTGCAAAAGAAAACACTAGAACAACAATACGGAGAAAATGTGTGGAACATATTAATAAAAGATGCTCCTGCAATTGAAGCTGCAAGAGATGGAGCAAAACAAGCTATAGTAGATACTAAGGTAAAAGTTCAAAAGGCAAAAGAAATGAACATTTCTTTGACATCTGAAGAAAAGCAACTAATAAAAACAGCAGTTCAATATAATGGTCAAAAAATAATTGATGAGTATAACATTACTTTTGAAGAACTTCTTAGAATTAATGAAGAATATGCTATGATTAGTAAGCTAGAAACTGAATTATATAAGCAAGTAGATCATAGTACTCATACACATGGAAAAATTGATATAGCTAACTATGAGGCCGGAAATGAAACAGGTACAACAACATTCGATTCAAGACATATTCTCTTTAGCACTAAAAACTTAAGTGCAGACGAAGAAAATGTTATAAAAGAAAAAGCACAAAGTGTGTTAAATAGAATAAAAAACGGCGAAGACTTCGCAACACTCGCTAAGGAATATAGTGAAGATCCGGGTTCAAAGGACAACGGTGGATTATATGAAGGAATTGGACTTGGAAGTTTCGTAAGCGAGTATGAAAATGCTGTAATGGCTATAAATGACGGAGAAGTTTATCCTGAATTAGTAAAGTCATCTCATGGATATCATATAATAAAAAGAGAAAAGATAACGTCTTCTGAATATTTAAGTTCAAGTGAAACACAGAATGTTTTAGCAACAGAACTTGAGGAAAAAGCAGAAGAATGGATAAAAGAAGCTGAAATAGAAGTAAATGAACAACAATATAATTCAGCACAATAACCAAAAAGTCCTCACCATGCGGTGGGGATTTTTTGTATTTAAATTACCATTGCAAAAGTAAAATTAAAAGTTTAGAATAAACTTAGCAAATAAATTTAAGGAGGATACATATGAAAAAATTTTTATTAAGTGCTGCAATTTGTACAACTCTTTTTACAACAAGTGCATTTGCATTTAGCGATGTACCTGAGAAGTTTTGGGCATATGATGCAATAAAATTTATGGAAGAAAGAAATGTAGTTAGTGGTTTTGCTGAAGATGGTACATTTAGACCGAGCGACTCTGCAACACGTGAACAGACAGCTACAATACTTGGAAACTTTTTCGGCTTAGAGTTGAAAAACAAAGCAAAAATTTATAATGATGTAAATAGTTCAGACTGGTCATATAAGTATGTTAACATAGCTTCTCAATATTTATATGACGAAGATGCCAAAAGTTTTAGGCCCCAAGAATTAGCTACTAGAATAGAGATAGCAGAAGCGGTAGTAAGAATTTTAGGACTAGATTTAGAAGAACCTAACATAGGGTTAATAGAAGACTTTAAGGACTATAATGAGTTCCTCGATGAAGATAAGGATACAATTGCTTTAGTAGTAGAAAATGGAATAATGAAAGGCTATGATGATGGAACTTTTCAGTCAAACGGTAAGATAACAAGGGCGGAAATTTGTTCATTATTATATAATGCATTTGGTGGAAGAAATGAGTTATTATCTAAAAATGACGATAAAACAGCTTTAACCGTAAATGGCGAGAATGTTTCGATAAAAGAATTTAACTTATATTTCAATGTTCAAAAAAAATTATTTGAACTATTATTTAAAACATCAGATATTTGGACACAAGAGATTCAAAATACAGTATTGTATTCATATTGTAAAGATGCAACGAGAGAAGAAATAGCGAAGATAAAAATAGTAATGCAAAAAGCAGAGGAATTAGGGATAAAGCTTGACAAAAGCACTGAAGAAAAATTAAAAGAGCAATCGACTTCAAAAGAGTCTGAAGCACTTTGTGAATATTATGGAATAACAAACGATGAACTATTAAAAATATTAGAAGAATCGGCAACAAATGAATTAGTTGCAAAGTATATGTATGATAAAATAGACCATACTAATCACACGCATAGAGATATTAATGCTCCAAAAGAGGAATTTAGTTACGGCATAAGGCACATCTTAATTTTAACCGCAGA
The DNA here is from genome assembly GCA_963635575.1 of bacterium. Classification (GTDB taxonomy): domain Bacteria; phylum Bacillota; class Clostridia; order TANB77; family RGIG9151; genus RGIG9151. The sequence goes on from CAVHFU010000030.1 coordinate 15,710, forward strand.
CAGAACAGAAGCAGAAAAGGAAATGGCAAAAGAATGTGCGGAAAACATATTCGTACGCGTAAATAATGGAGAAGATTTTGCAAAATTGGCGAATGAGTGTAGTGAAGACCCTGGCTCAAATAAAAACGGTGGGTTATATGAAAATGTAAAACTTGGGGACTTTGTTAGTGAAATAGAAGAAGTAGCTGTAAATGGAGAAGTTGGCGAAATTTATCAAAATTTGGTAAAAACTGACTACGGATACCATATAGTAAAAGTAGAAGGGAAAAGAACAGAAAAAGTCCAGTTGACAGAAGAGGAAAAACTTACAATAATTACAGCTGACTTTGAAGAAATAGTAACAAAATGGCTTGAAGAGGCAAATGTGGTGGACAACAAAGAAGTTTTTGAAAGAATTTAATTTTTATAATTATGTATAATATTGTCGCTTTTTATAGATACTACTATCAAATGAAAAAATCGTTAAGGAGGTAGTAACATTGAAAGCGACAGGTATAGTTAGAAGAATTGATGACTTGGGAAGAGTTGTTATTCCTAAAGAGATAAGAAAAACTTTAAGAATAAGAGAAGGAGATCCTCTTGAAATATTTACAGATAAAGACGGAGAGGTAATCTTAAAGAAATATTCGCCAATAGGTGAATTAACTGAATTTGCAGTGCAGTATGCTGAAACTTTGGCAAAGACAAGTGGTCACGTAGCCTGTATCACAGATAAAGATTCTGTTATAGCAGTATCAGGTGCACCCAAAAGAGAATTCTTAGATAAAAACATCAGTTATGAGCTAGAAAAGATTATGAATGATAAAACAACATGGTTAGTAAAAAGTGCATCTGAAAAGCGTGTGCCAATTTTTAATAATGAAAGCCTAGACAAATATTATGCACAAGTTATTTCACCAATTGTTTCAGAGGGTGACACAATAGGCTCAGTAGTACTAATGGCAACAGAAGCAAGTTCACAAATGGGGGATGCCGAAGTAAAATTAGCACAATCAGCAGCAGGTTTCTTAGGAAAACAAATGGAGCAGTAAAATTATAGGAAAAGACCGCTAACGATTTTTATTAGCGGTCTTTTTCCTACTATATAATCGGGATTTTGCCCCGGCTTGAATCCGAAAAGCCGAACCTTCAACTCAAATTTTATTGAGCCTTTAATCTTTTAGTGATGTTTCCTCTTGGCATCCCCCTCCTTCATTCCGTGTCTTAGCATTCTAAGACCTGTAACAAACAAGTGCTAAAAAGAAAACATAATCGATACTTTCCAGCTACGCTCACCTAAGTAAGTCGTAATTAATTCGCCTAGCCTCCGTACTAATAAAATTGAACTTCCTCAATTTCCTTAGCCTCCGTGCTAACCGATTAATAGCTACCACTCTACCGGTTTACCTTCTTTTAGTTACGGTTATCCGTCCCATAAGATTTACTTCCGATTAGACTGATTAACTAAACTGGTTTAGCATCCTTTTGCCTGTTTACGAACTCTTTTGTTCGTATTCGGCTAATTAAAACATCACTAAAACAAAAACTCCGCTTTGAGTTACCAAAGCGGAGAATAAATTCAATCTCTTCTCTTCGGCAACTCAGCCTCCATCGTCTTTCGACATTAGGACTGTAGCTTTGCGTCCCAACCTTTCGATTGGTTTGCCATTTCGGATTTCATATATTCATTATATATGAAGTTTACATAAATGTCAATAGGCTTTTTTAAAAAAGTTTAAAAAGTCTAATTCATTTATGATAATGTCCTTATATATCATTTGAGAAAATGTCCTTCCAA
>CAVHFU010000031.1:0-17192 GCA_963635575.1 bacterium
TTTGAAATCTTCATCATAACTTTTATATTGTCTTGCCATAGACACACCTCATTTCCTTAATTTGATATTATACCATATCGTTCGAAATTTCGTGTCTATGTATCTATACTAACACCAATATAAAATAATCTAAATGTGTATCTATTAGTAAACAAGTATACGGACGTTCATACTTTAACATAAGTTCCGGATAAATATTTATAGGATAATCATTTATAAACTCAATAGATAATAAGGATATTTCCACATCATATTCCATATTTTTACACCTCCGTTTTAAAAAATCAGAGCATTCAATATTTAGAATGCTCTGTTAGTTTCTTCGCTCGGTCACTTTTTATTTTACCGATGTGTCAGAACCGTCACACATCTTCTTCGCTCGGTCACTTTTTATTTTACCGACGAGTCGGAACCGTCACTCGTCATCTTTAGCGAATTCCCTTATAGTTATATTATAGATAATAACTAGATACTTGTCAACACAAATTATGTCGACAAGTGTCAATCATCTACATATATAATATATGACAAAAGAGCTAACTTATACACTATAACTCAATCCTATTTCTCAGGTTCCAAAATTCCGAAGTTGCCATCTCTTAATCTAAATAGCACATTAGTTTCTTGTGTATCGGAATTGTTAAATACATAGAAAGATTTATCAGAATCTCTTAATTCAAGCATTACATCTTCAACAGTCATAGGCTTTGTGTCAAAAGTCTTAACCTTTGTAATTTCTCCTTCTGTCATAATAGGTAATTCGATATTCGCATATTTGGCAGATAAACTGTCATCTTTTGTTTGTCTTTCTTTCTTTGTTTTTGTCTTTCTGATTTGACCTTCAAGTAAGTCTATTCCTTTATCAATAGAAACATATAAATCATCATTCGTAGCCTCTACTCTATATGTATTTCCTTCAAAGAAAATTGTAACACCTAAAATATGTCTTTTCTTCTGTACACTAAATGTAACATTTGCTTCTGTGTCTTCATTAAAGAACTTTTCAATTCTAGACAATTTTTTTTCTGCATACTCCTTCATTGCTTGTGTAACTTCTACGTTTCTTCCTGTCATAATGTACTTCATAAAAATTCCTCCTCGTTGTTTTTTATATTTAGCATTCATACCTGAAACCAGATATGATGAAATATCAAATTAAATCATTTTGTAGCTATTGTTTTTCACAATATCAAGTAACAAATCAAAATTATCATCTTCAGCCATTTTGTTTTTTCTAATAGCACCGCATTTCTCACATTTATATATAATGATATATCCTTTTTTGGGGTTGTTCTCCATACCGATAGGCTTTAACATTCCCTTGCATTCTTCAGCACGGTCGCCCGGCTCTTTATCTACATGTTTAGAATATAAACATGTAGGGCAATGGTTTCGGCAAGAATACCCAAGCGGTTTTACTTCATTACCACAATGTTCACAAACAAATGGCTCATCAATTTCAATAAACATTTTCTCAATCCTAACATAAATAATTAAACTTAACTAAGTGCAGATGCATATGTATGCGCTATATCTTTTTGCATATTTTCATAGTCAGTATCTAGTAATTTCAAGAACGCATTAACAACAAATTCATCAAACTGAGTGCCTTTTCCCTTCTCTAATTGCTCTATCGCTTGAGAAAGTTCCATTTTAGTTCTATAAACCCTATCCGATGTCATTGCATCAAAAGCATCTGCTACACTAATAATTCTAGCTAAAAGTGGAATTTCCTCCCCTTTTAATCCATGCGGATACCCTCTTCCGTCTATTCTTTCGTGGTGATATTCAACCAATGGAACAATATCCTTAAACATTGACATAGCTGATAATATATTTGCACCCTTTAGTGGATGTTTCTTTATTTCGTTATATTCATCATCATCTAATCGTGAATTTTTTAGCAAGATATCGTCATTAGTTCCAATTTTACCTATATCATGGAATATACCACCTATTTTTAGTCTCTCTATATCTGCTTCAGGCAATCCCATAGCTTGTCCTATTCTAGAAGCATAATAAGATACTCTGTCCGAATGACCTCTGGTATAATAGTCTTTAGCATCAACCGCAAGTCTTAAAGTTTCGATTGTGTCCATATAACGTTTTTTTAATTCTGCATATGTCTCAACCAATTCGTCATTTTTCAAGTTAATTAAAGAATGCATTTGAGCATTATTTATAGCGGATGCAGCTTGTTTTGCATATATTTCTAAAAGCTTTAGGCAATCAGCATATTTATCACTCTCTATGTATAAGACACCTACTCCAGCAGAAGTATCGGTAACAAGCGGAATTATAACTTCATTCGGCTTAGATATGGTTTGCCTTGTGCTTCTTGCATAACCGATATCAGTCATAAAGTCAGGTGACATAGAATCCATAAATATATCAATATCACAGTTGTATTTTCCTATTCCTCTAAAAATACTCTTTTTAGCAGTGTCATCAGAAGAAACTATATCGTCTACAAGTATAAATGCATTTTCACTATATACAAGAGGCATAAGCTGAACAAGTATTTCCGCCAATATATTATCAAACGGTTGAAGTTGATAGATTTTAGGCAATGCGTTTATTATGTTATTTAATCCGTCCTTAAACTTTGAAATCGTTCTTTTTTGAGCAACAGACTTAAGGGCCGATTCAATTAAAAGCATAAGTTGATCAAATCTATCACTTTTTTCACAGTAGCATTGTATATCGAGATTTTCCATCGTTTCAAGTGGAGGAGCTAAATCTTTGTGACCTGTAAGTAGCAGTATATATAAATCTTCGTCAAACTCTCTTATTAATTCTACCATCTTATCGCCATTTATAGGTTGCATTATAAAGTCAAGAATCAACAAATCAAATTTATCCTTTTTAATTAACTCAATCGCGTCAAGAGGATTAGTTACACCAACGTACTCACAATTTTTACGTTTTAGTAAAATAGACACAGAATCTAAGATACCTATGTCATCATCAACAACAATAACCTTATATCTTTCTTCTGTGTTTCTGTTCCCTCTTCTCATAAGAAAACTCCCCTCACATTTCCAAACATCATGGAAAAAACTCATACTAAACATTCCAACGTTTATGATATCGGCAAAAAGTCGTTTTATATTAACAATTTAGCAAAACAAATTCAACTTTCAACGGTATCTCCTTTTTTTGTATAGCTAATTACAAGCATTATACATCCTACTACTATGCATATATCTGCAAAGTTAAATACGGGCCAAAACTTGAAATCAATAAAATCAACAACATACCCTCGAATTAATCTATCAATGTAATTCCCGACAGCTCCCCCTACCACTAAACTTCCGGCAAAAGTCTCAAATTTAGTAGGTCTTGACCTTATTAAAAACACAATAATTGCCAAAATAAAAATCGGTATAAGTATCTTTAGTAAAATATCATATTTATTAAAAAAACCCCATGCCGCACCATAATTTTCAACATACGTAAAAGACAAAATTTTATCTATTAGTACAATTTCATCTCGATATAAGTTTAAAACTATAAATGCCTTGGTAATCTGATCAATTAAAATAGTGATAATACCGATTATTATACTTATCAATCCTATTCCCATTTTCCCTCCAATTTCAAAAGAGACACCATAAACAGCGGTCATATCCGCCAACACAATTGGTTTTAATTGCATTCGGTATTTCCGTTTTATTTAAGGTATCCCCTTTAACATTCTAAATATCTAAGTTTGTAACACTATGTGCATTTTGTTGAATAAACTCACGACGAGGTTCAACACTATCTCCCATTAATACGGAGAAAATCTTATCAGCTTCAATAGCATCGGTAATTGAAACTTTAAGCATTGTTCTTGTAGCAGGATTCATTGTTGTATCCCAAAGTTGTTCAGAATCCATTTCTCCAAGACCTTTGTATCTTTGAATATTGTCAGCTTCTCCGCCAACCTCTTCCATAGCCTTTGCAAGTTCTGCATCTGTATTGCAATAAATATGTGTCTTACCTTTTGTAACTCTATATAGTGGCGGTTGTGCAATATAAATATGTCCTTCTTCTATAAGTGGTCTCATATATCTAAAGAAGAATGTTAAAAGTAATGTTCTAATGTGCGCGCCATCAACATCGGCATCGGCCATTAGTACAACTTTATCATATCTTATCTTAGAAATATCAAATTCAGGTCCTATCCCCGCACCTATTGCAGTAATAACAGGATGCATCTTATCATTATTAAACACTTTATCAATTCTTGTTTTCTCTACATTTAACATTTTCCCCCAAAGCGGAAGAATAGCTTGGAACTTTCTGTCTCTTCCTTGCTTTGCAGAACCACCCGCAGAATCTCCCTCGACAAGATAAAGTTCTGTTCTACCGGTATTCTTTTCTGAACAATCAGCGAGTTTACCAGGTAAAGACATAGATTCCAGTGCACTTTTTCTCTTAACTAATTCACGGGCTTTTCTCGCTGCCTCACGAGCACGAGCTGAAGTTAAACATTCATTTAATATAGCCTTAGAAATTGCGGGATTTTCCTCTAAGAAAGCTGAGAATTTATCGTTCATAACACCTTCTACAAGTCCTCTAATTTCGCTATTTCCAAGTTTTGTCTTAGTTTGTCCTTCAAATTCAGGGTTCGTAAGTTTTACGCTTATTATAGCGGATAATCCTTCTCTTACATCGTCACCCATTAAGTTTTTATCAGAATCCTTAAGTAAATTATACTTTCTAGCATAATCATTTAAAACCTTTGTAAGAGCAGTCTTAAATCCAACCAAATGAGTTCCGCCTTCAACTGTATTAATGTTGTTTGCGAAAGTAAATATGTTCTCAGCATATCCGTCTGTATATTGCATAGCAATTTCAACATTAGCATCTTCACGTTCTGCATAGAAGTACATTGGCTTTTCATGCAAAGGAGTTTTCCCCTTATTTATATACTCAACAAACGATATTATTCCACCCTCATAATGGAAAATCTTTTCATATACTTTTCCTTCATCATCAACAGTTCTTTCATCCCTAACAACGATTTTTACACCTCTAGTTAAAAATGCAAGTTCCCTTAAACGTTGAATTAATGTATCAGTAACAAATACAGTATCCTCGAAAATTTCATGATCCGGTTTAAAATGAACCTTTGTTCCGTGAGCTGTTGTATCACCAATAACTTCTAACTTAGTAACAGGCTTACCTCTTTCATATCTTTGCTTGTAGATCTTTCCGTCCTTAAATACTTCGACCTCTACCCATTCAGAAAGAGCATTAACGACAGAAGCACCAACTCCGTGTAATCCACCTGAAACTTTATATCCGTCTCCGCCGAACTTTCCACCTGCGTGTAGTATAGTATAAACAACTTCTACAGTAGGTATTCCCATTTTCGGATGTATTCCAACAGGTATACCACGTCCATTATCTAAAACTGTAACAGAATTATCAGCATTTATAGTAACATCTATAGTATCACAAAATCCGGCTAAAGCCTCATCGATACTGTTATCTACAATTTCATAAACCAAATGATGCAAACCACGAAGCGACGTAGAACCAATATACATACCAGGTCTTTTTCTTACAGCCTCTAATCCTTCTAAGACTTGAATTTGAGACTCATCATAATGGTTTTCTGCTTCTTTTGCAAATTCCTCACTCATCTTCTCTTCTTCAAAAATATCTTCACTCATTTAATTCATTCCTTTCTAACCTTACATATCAAATAGATTTCCTTCGGAATTTTCCGAACGTTTTAATAATGTAACGGAAGATATATTAGTTAAATAAACTTTATCTTTATTTTTCTTTCTTACTATAACAAAAGTCTTAGGGATATCCGAACATATAGTTTCCACGATTCCCATTTCCTCTGCTTTTTTTAAGTATATTTGAGTGTTTTTAGAAACACTCGCTGTATCCAAATTACAAACAGCAACAATATCCTTCTGGTTTACATATACATCATTACCCAAATGTAAAAACATAATACTCACCCACACACCTCAAATCACAGTTAGATAATATCATTAATGCATTTAATAGTCAAACATTTTACGCTTTAATTTTCAAAAAAACAGTTGTTAAAATGTATCTTCATTCTTAGTTAACACAATATTATTCATTCCATTATAAATGTTGTTTATTTGTGGCTTTATTTGTTCGCCAAATTCCCTTGTATAAAACACCGTAGATGTTTCAAAATATAAACCTAGCATCGGTAATTTATCAAACAAAATACTTTGCATTTTATCGAAATATTCTAATTGTTTGCTCTCTAAAATTTCATGCTTCGCAAGATAAACCAGATAGTCATATTCTTCATCTTTAAATCCGAATACATTACTTTTCGAGTTACTTTCAAAGTTGTATAAAAATTCCGGATAGTCTGTAATCGACCAATCAGTAACAGCTAGATCATAAGCATATGATTTAACGGCAGTATTATACTCCTCTCCTACTTTCGCAACAATGTTTATTTTCACACCTATTTTATCCAAATCATTCTTTATATACTCAGCCTTATTATTCATACCTTTAGCATCACTATTTATAAGTAAACTAAATTCTAACTTATTCCCATCTTTGCTTCTAACAGAATTCCTTTGCTCCCAACCCGAATTTGTTAATAAATCTTGTGCTCTTTCAGGATTAAAAGCATATTTTTTCATACTCTTTGAATACAAATATGAATTAGGATTAATAGGCAAATCAGAATATATCCCATAGCCATATAGTTCTTTTTCAATAATATAATCTCTATTAATTGCAAGTATCATCGCCTGTCTTATAACTTTGTCTTTTAGCACCTCATTTTGAGGGTTAAATGTTATTCCTTCAAAAATACTCGTTACATATTTAGAATTATTATACGCACTCCTACCGTAAGCTCCAACTTCGGTGTTAGTATCAGCAATATCTATTTCGCCAAGTTTTAGTAAGTCAAATCCAGGTCTTGTTTTTGCAATAATCTTTACATCAATGTCTTTAATATTACCTGTTGATTGGATATAATAATTATCATTATATTTCAATGATATAAGGTCCTTATTGTTCGTAATAACCTCGTAAGGGCCTGTTCCGACATATCTTGATTCAGTAGCAAAATCTGATTTTTTGTAAACATTCTCACATAATATAGGAAAATTTAATTTCTCAGGCAAAAAATTATCATAATCGTTTAATTCTATTTTTATTTTGGAATCAGACAAAATTTCAACACTTTTAATATTTTGTATATTATATATATAATACGATTGTTCACCTAATTCTCTTATTTTATTAATAGTGAAAGCGACATCAGAGGATGTAAACTTATCCCCATTATGGAAATAAACATCATCTCTTAATGTAACTTCCCACTCTAGGTTATCATCCGTCAAAAGTAATTTGGCAAGTTGAGGTTCAGCTTTTAATTCATCATTTTTCTTAGTAAGCCCTTCAAAAACAAGATTACATACCTCATGTACATACTTATTCTTAGAAATTAAAGATAAATAATAGTCAGGTTCAATCATCAAAATATTAATCTTTTCGTTTGGTTGATCAGCTTTCGCTTTTAACTCAGGCTGGACTTTATCTTTATTAATAAATAAAACTGTTAAACAGCTTATACACATAAATATAATAGTAGATAAAGCTATAAATTTTACTTTCATACAAACATTTCCTTTCACACAAAGCTACCATCTAATAATATAATTTATATAAAATTTTTTCAATAATATTATAAACATTTTATGCAAAAAGAAAGACCTTGAAAATTCAAAGCCTTTCGCTAAATACATTTTCTACGCGCCAGGAATAATTTCCATAAACTTAGTCGCTAATCCAAAATAAATTATAACCGTACACATATCTACAATAGTAGTAATAATCGGAGCAGCCATCATAGCAGGGTCTAGGTGGCAGGCTTTAGCAAGAATAGGCAGTGTTGCTCCAAGTACCTTAGCAATAATAACTGTGCATATTAACGTTAACCCTACAACAATCATAAGCTGAGCCATTATCGGTTCGCTACTATACATTAGTCTGATTCTAATGACATTCGCTAATACTAAAACAACCCCAACCATCAAAGCTATTCCGACTTCTTTAGCAATAACCTTAAGGCCATCTCTAACATGGATCTCATCTAATGCAAGACCACGAATAATCATAGTAGAACTCTGTGCTCCACAGTTTCCACCAGTATCCATTAGCATAGGTAAAAACGCTACAAGTAACGGAACAGCTGCAAAAGCATTTTGGTAATTAGTAATAATAGTTCCAGTGATAGCCGCTGACAATGTCAAAATTAATAACCAAAGTACCCTGTTTTTGGCTTGTTTCCAAACAGGAGTCTTGAAATATGTATCATCATTAGTCTGCATAGCTGCCATTTTTGTAAAGTCTTCTGTATTCTCCTCTTGAATAACATCAACAGCATCATCGACAGTAATGATTCCAACCAATCTAAGTTCTTTATCTACAACAGGCATAGCAATAAAGTCATATTTTTCAAACTTTCTAGCCACAACTTCTTTATCTTCCAGTGTTGTAGCATAAATAATGTTAGTCTTCATTATATCGCCAAGTGCTGTATCTTTTTCTGCGAGCAATAAGTCTTTTACAGTAACTATTCCAAGTAATTTACGATTTTTATTAGTAACATAGCAAGTATAAATAGTTTCTTTATCCACACCTGTTTTTCTTATCTTTTCAAAGGCATCTTCAACTGTCATATCCTTTTTCAAATCAACATATTCAACAGTCATAATGCTTCCAGCACTATCTTTAGGATACTTAAGTACCTCATTTATCATATTACGAGTAGCAGAATCAGTATACTTCAAAATCCTATTAACAACATTTGCAGGCATTTCTTCAATTATGTCTACAACATCGTCTAAATACAACTCATCAACGATCGCTTTTAATTCCTTATCATTAAAAGCCGAGATAAGTAACTCTTGATCGTCACTATCCATTTCTACGAAAGTTTCAGCTGCTAAATCTTTAGAAAGCAATCTAAATGTCAAAATTAAATCCTCGTTAGAAAGTCCATTTATCATAGATGCAACATCCATCGGACTAATATCATTTAACAAAAGTTTTAACTCTGAAAATCTTTTTTCTTTTAATAATTGTATTACTTTTTCCTTCATATTAGTCACTCCTTTAATTTAATTTTTTAGGAATGAAACACAAAGTCCAAAACACCAAAAGTATATATTAAAAAGAATGGGCACAAAAATAAATCCCTGAAGTATAAAAATAAGTCGCGAGCTTATTTGTAAAATGCCCATTCTTCGTACTTCGGGGGACAGGTTTCATATCATTATTAGCTTCCGTACCCATGCTTTTCACCTCTTTCTACTTAACATCCACATAACATAATACGCCATTTTTTGCAAAATGTCAATCGTTTTTTTAATTATTAAAAATGTTTATAAATTGCATAATTGAGCCATTTGTCAGTATTTACTTTACGCTAGTAATTTCCTATTTATTGGTAGTTATAGCAACCGTTTAAACAGCAAAAAAGAGACTGCTAAAATTTTAACAGTCCCCTCTTTACTACATATTTCCTATTACATCGCCAACTTTAATAGCTATATTAAATCTATCATTCAATAAGGTACTTTCTTTAACTTTACTTTTATAAGAATTTTCAGCATTCATAACAGCCAACTCAGAACCAAGATAAGAATTTTTAGATATTAATCCAACATCAAACATAACCTTAGCTTGTTCATATTGTGTTTTTACTCTGTCTAATTCTTCTTTAGCTATTTTTACTTCACTTTCTTTGTCTTTAACTTGATTATATAAAATTCTTAAGTTTTCCTTAACAGAATTTATATCATTATTTAATCTAAATTCAGCATCACTATAATCATCCTTGGCTTTTTTCTTATCATCTCTTAGCATAAAGCTTGTTTTAGTAGCCAATATATATTGGTTCTCTTTTTGTTGGTATTGAAGTTTAACAGATAATACAGAATTATTAGTTTCAAGTGAATCCTCAATTGTTTTTTCTAAATCTTCAACTGTAAGTTCCTTTTCAACATATTCAGGTCTTTTTATAAGTAATTCTTCAGTAACATTAAATCCCATAATTTGCTTTAATGAAATTTTTAATGTCTCCAAACTCTTTTTTATACTTTCTAATTGCAAACGTGACGTTTCCAAAGTAGATTTCACACTTTCCAAGTCATTCTTTGTAATCATATTAAGGCTAAACTTAACCTCAGCAATTTGTACATCATTTTCTTGCTTTAATATAGACTTATTAAGTAATTCTATATTATCTTCAAGCTCAAATATGCTATAAATCATATTCTTTACAGAATACTCTATTTTTTGCTTTGCTCCTTCTCTTCCTGCCAAAAAGCTATTATATTGTAATTCTGAAATTTTCATCATATAGCCCCAACATGTAAGATACTCATTTTCATCTTCAAAAGAATATCCTCCGCTTCTAACTTTATTCTTCCACTTTCTGTACTCATCTTTTGCATCATCGTACAACTCTTTTTGGTCTTTTACAGTTTTCTCTAAATCCACAATTGTAGAATTATGCTTTAGTGCATACTCAACTGCTTGCTCCATAGTCATATAATTATCTTGAGTAGTTGTAACTTCTTCTGCTATGCAAACTGAGCAAAGTAAACAAAAAGTTACAACAAGACTTATAATTCTCTTCATAATAACCTCTCCCTTCTCTATTCATATCTAAGTGACTCGATAGGGTCTAAATCAGCAGCCTTTTTAGCTGGATACACTCCAAAGAACACACCGCATAGTACAGCAACTCCTATTGAAACTATAATTATAGATGGTGAAATCAAATCAGTCGGACTGCAATTAGCAATAGTTGCAAGTGGAAAACTAGGAATTATTCCTATTATTATTCCAACCAATCCACTCATCGATGTAAGTAATACAGCCTCTACTAAGAATTGAATAATAATATCCTTCTTTTGTGCTCCAATCGCCTTTCTTATACCAATTTCACGAGTCCTTTCAGTAACAGCAACAAGCATAATATTCATAATACCAATTCCACCAACAACAAGCGAAATTGCACCAATTGCAAGAATTGCAATTTGGATAACATTGATAACACTATTTACTGTATCTTGCATTTGCTGAGAGCTTGTAAAAGTGTATTTGTCCTCTGTATTATGCAACAACTCAAGATACCTTTTTGCTTTATCTGCTATTTCTTTTGAATCCGCATCTTTGGGAAAAACAACTTCTATCTCATCAATTGTATTTGTTTGATAAAAGTTTTGGTATGTAGTATACGGAATAATAAGCATACCCGGTACACTATCCGACAGTTCATCTGCCGTCATATCTATACCTATGTCAAAATCAATTGTGCCAACAATAGTAAGTGTCTTACTTCCATACTTTTCATCTTGTATAATAACTTTTTTTCCTATCGGGTTAAAATTTCCGAATAATCCTTTAACACACATCTCAGGAATAACAGCAACACTAGCTGAACAATCAACATCATTTTGAGTAAGTAATCTTCCGTTAGTAAGATCCATTGGCCTCGTATTAAAAACTTCAGGTAAAGCCCCCATAATAATTCCAATTTTCGACTTATCTCCATAATTTACGAATGTGCTTCCTGTTTGATTAGAACCATAATACTGAATAGCAGTTGCTTCCTCTATATTCTCTTTTAAATATTCAACATCTCTTAGCGTAAATTTATCCGACTCTTCAATGTTAGCAGTTACAGAAGGTGCAATATTAATAATATTGGCACCAAGTTTTCCAAATAATCCGTTGATATATGCTTTTCCCGCATTACCGGCCGAAAAAATCATAATAACTGAAGAAACGCCTATGACAACACCTAACATTGTAAGGAAAGTACGCATTTTATTCGACTTAATACTATCTATTGCTTGCGAAAACACCTCCAAAAACAACCGTATCATCTACCTTTCTTCTGTAACCTTTAATCCGTCTGTATATGAAGATTTTATTGTTTTAACAATTTTATCTCCTTCATTAATACCTGATTTAACTTCTAATACTTCATCAGAATGAATTCCTGTCTCTATACTAACAGACTTTAGCATCCCATTTTCTATTTTATATACTAAAATGTTACCATCTTTATCCTCATTAAAGCTTGAAACAGGTATTGTCATTGTATCTTCACTCTTTGCAGACACAACATCACAAGTAACGTTTAAACCGCTTTTCAACAAAGTCTCCTCACTATCTACATCAACAATAACTTCAATCGTAGTCTGTGAACTTGTATAGCTAACTACAGTAGATGCAATAGGAGCAATACTATTTATATGCCCTTCATAAGTATAACCTTCAAAAGCATCACCTGTGATATATACTTTTTGTCCAACAGCTAAGTTTTTAACTGTAAATTCTTTAACAGCACATTTAATCTCTAAGTTATTATTATTTACAACTTTATATATAGGAGCTGTAGCACCGGCATAAGCACCTTCTGACATCGTTATAGAACTAACAATTCCATCAGTAGGGCTATACATAGCAGTATTTAATTTAGAAATTTGTTTTTCGAATTCTTTAATATTAATACTTGCAAGTTCAATATTCTTTTTTAATGTATCAATGTCATATGTAATACCTGTTGTTGAAAGTGTAAGTCCAGCTTTAGCATTATCATAAGCAGTTTTCGCATTATCATATTCAACTTTAGAAATTGCTCCTACTTCGTATAAAGCTTCAGCTCTTTCAAACGCATCTTTAGTGGCCTGTGCGGAATTTTCAGTTGCAACTAGTGATAGCATACCATTATCATCACTAATTGTAGCTTTTTTATAATTTAGTTCCAAAATTTCTTTGTTTAACTTTAATGTTTCTAAGTTAGAATACATAGAATCCATATCAAACTCTACAATTTTTTGTCCTTTTTTAACCTCATCATTTTCATCAACTAAAATCTTTTTTACTTTTACATTTGTTTCTATGTAAACATTATTCTCATCTTTTTCTTTAACTGTACCAGATATAGAAACCAAAGATTCTACATCTCCTCTAGTTACAGCAACTGTCTCAACAACGGGTAAAATGCCGCCTTTACTTCCGGCAATAAAGAAGAAAACTATAACCAAAACAACAGCAACAATAAATATGTATCTTTTTTTAAACTTAAACTTCATTATAAAGTCCTCCTACTCTTATTAATTTCATCTGAAATAATATTTCCATCTTTAAACACAACAATCCTTTTAGCAAATGCTGCTATATCTGGTTCGTGAGTAACCAAAACAATAGTTACGCCTTCATTATTAAGTTGTGTAAAGAATCCCATTATTTCATCTCCAACCTTACTATCCAAGTTACCGGTAGGTTCATCCGCCAAAATCATTTTTGGATTATTGACTAACGCTCTTGCAATAGCAACCCTTTGTTTTTGACCACCTGAGATTTCGTTAGGCTTATGATCCATTCTCTCACCAAGCCCAACACGCTCTAAGGCAATTTCTGCTCTCTTTTTTCTTTCAACCCTTCCAACACCGGCATACATCATAGGCAATTCTACATTTTTCAAAATATCTATTTTAGGAAGTAAATTAAATGACTGGAATACAAAACCTATTTTCTTGTTACGAATAGTAGCAAGTTCACTGGAATTCATCTTAGATACATCTATTCCGTCCAGTTCGTATTTACCATGTGTTACTGTATCCAAACATCCTAAAATATTCATAAATGTTGACTTACCAGAACCACTTGCTCCCATAATGGCAACAAATTCAGTTTCCTCAACATCGAAATTAATGCCTTTTAATGCTTCTACTTGAATTTTTCCGGTATCATAAATTTTTCGCAAATTTTCTACGTGAATTATATTTTTCATATCATACCTTCTCTCTAAATTAACTTCTCAAGTTCGCTCCATACTTCGTCGAAATCTATCTTGTCACATGCAGCCCACATAACTGAGCCAAAGAAAATTCTTGCAATAATTATACTCCTTAAGTTCATATTTTCTTGCATATATTTCATTACTTTTGTGTGAAAATCAATAAATTTTTCTTCTAATTCCTCTTTTAAATTTATTGGATACTCATTTATCGTTGCAATTATATTTTTTAATTGTTTATTTTTTATATTGCAAAAATCTAATTTTAGTATTTCATATATTCCACGAAGTTGTTCCTTGACATTATCGTTATTATTAATTGCTAATTTAACCTTTTCAAACTGTTCATCTGTCTTTATCTCTATAATCTCCGTAAGTAAAGCAACTTTAGATGGGAAATAATTATATACAGTTCCAAGACCAATTTTACTTTCAATAGCAATTTTACGCATACTTATATCGTCCATATTCTCATTTAGGAACATATTTGTTGCAACTTTTAAGATTTCTTCTCTCACGTTGTCAATTTTCTTAGGCAAAAAACTCACCTCTTTTTATCTGAACGTCGTTCATTTTTTATGAACTGCGTTCAGTATAGCAAAAAATTTTTTTATTGTCAATAGAAAAAAGTGCTAAGTTTTGCACTCAGCACTTTTTTAAAGTCAGCTCTTTGGAGGAATTGCCAAAGTAAAACATATGGAATATAATCCCAAAAATCAAGATAAGTTTTTTATCAACCTGTCTTTTTTCTAATTTATTGCCGAAACCAATAAGATAGTTGCCCCAATATATAATGCCATTAAAACGGCTACAATTGAAAGAATAACTATATTAACTATCTTTAAAGACTTACATTTACCTTTAATGCTCACAAACACTATTCCGAATATAGCTAAAGCTAAAAATAATATTGCCATCCATAGTTCCATATTAAACACTCTCCGTTTTTAACCTAATGTTTCATCCTCGTCTTCTTCATTACCATCAAAATTCATATCGTCATCAAGGTCTTCTCCCAAATCCATATCATTATCGTCATCATCAACATTAGTTAAACTAGCACCTGTAACATCATTATCGGCATAGTAATCATACTCAGAAAGATATGTTATTTCTCCCATTTCATTAAGCTTATATGAAAATCTCGTGTTGTACACAAACTCATTATTCTTTACACCGGCTTTCCACCATTCTTCATAAAACTCTTTAGCATCAAAATACTGAGTTACACTTCTTGCCCCAACAACACCGAAAGTTTGTGCCTCACCATAAAACTCCTCAGCTAAAGGCAATATGTAACTAGCAGCATTTGCCTCTTGAGATGTATAAACATCAACACAATACCTATCATCATCGCTACGAAGCATCTGGTAAACTGATAAATACTCTACACCCTCCAAATCTGACTCGGATATATTGCTTATGTCATTTGCACTTATAACGTCATTCCCACAAGCAGTAAACGTCAAACAAAGAACAAATAGCATACTAAAAACAATAATTTTCTTTTTCATATTTTTTCTCCTTCTTATAAAAGTTCATCAATATCATTTACTACTAATATATTAATTGAAAAATCTTTTTCAGCATCGTCCACTTTTAATTTTCCGGTCACTGTCGTTTCTCCAGCCGAAACAGCGGTTATTGTGTCCCCATCAACAGAAATAATAGAACTGTCCTCCGAGGTTGCAGTAATTGTGTAAGGTAAATTCCAAGGCAACTTTGCAACTAGTTTTTCAGAATTTCCAACAACAAGTAAAGTACCATTCTCAGTCTCAACACTTGCTACTTGGATAGGCTCGTCAAAAATAGTTACAAAATCCGTAAGCTCTACATCATCTTCTCCTTCGCCCTCCGAGAAATTATCGCCAAGTCCGTCATCATCATAGTACTCATCATATAAATAAGTTTGAGCCTCCATCATGCTCTTGGCAGAACCATATATCAAAGTAGTATCCATTCCTTCATCTACACGATAAACCGAAGTCATATCCTTTGCAATAATGAATGGATATTCAGTTCCCAATATATTATCAGTGGCGGTTACAGTATAAAACCAATCTCCCACCAGACTCTCCGGTGGATTTACTGTATATCCTTCTATTCCACCATATAGTCCTGTTAAATCCTCAGATAAATAGCCTAAAATTGTCACAGCTGATTCATCAGAAACCTCTATTCCTTCATTTGTAAATGCATATTTTCCATCCGGAGAAATACTAAGTTCACCGGTATGCGTGATTTCAACACTCTTTAAATCATCAGATATTTGAAGATTAACACTTATAGGATTTTCATCATTTTGGTATGCTATAGTTCCTGAATTATTTTCCGTATGCATAACACTGGAAATTACTGTTTCAATAGCCTCTGTTTCAGATTCACTGCCCTCCATAAGCTTAAGTTCAACAATAACGTCATCTTTGCCCAAATACTTCATACTAAGAACACCATTACTGTATTCCGAGCTATTCTCTCTTGCATAAGAACCACAGACCTCTTTCCAAAGGCTATTATCTTCTTCATCACCAAAGCAGCCGGTACAACAAATAGCAATCATAAAAAACATAGTCAAAAATTTAAATGTATTTTTCATATTCTATCGCCTCCTTATATGTCAAGATAATAGGTCTTTTGAATAGGACTAGCTCCGGGACAGGAAATCTTTACTGTGTAATTACCCGAATAACATCTTAATCCGCCCTTGCTAGGATAGAAATTCCATTTAAACCAACCAGTTTCATTATCTGTCTTTCTAGCCGGTCCGGTATGCTTATATACTAAATCAGAATACTCGTCATATATTTCAATAGTTCCCTTCTTGCCTTTTAAGCTTGAATATTTAACATTAAATACAATAGACTTATTCCCCTGAGTATCATATTTATAATTTGCAGACCCAAAAGATAATTTACCGGCACTATGATTTATAGTATATTTCCAAGTAAATTTTCTGTATGGTCCTGCATATGAACTTGTATACCCACTCATTAAATTAAGTACGAAAGTATACTTGCCACCTGGCAATTTAGAATACTTAGCCAAATAATTCTTGTTTAATACGCTGTTTTTATTTAACTTACTCCCCTTCCAAGTAAAAACCTTCTTACCAGATGAATTAACAACATACGGTTCAACATAGTATTCGTTATCGCCACTATTGTTTGTCATCTTAAAACTCATTGCATATTTGCCGTCTTTTGTGTAACTATCATTTCTTTTTACATATAATCCAACTTCACTAGATTTTATTGCATAAGATTGAGTACACAATAAACAACTACAAATAATAGCCACTACCATAAACAACTTTTTCATATAAGCCCTCCTTATATTTTTTTACACTTCATTATAT
>CAVHFU010000032.1:0-16220 GCA_963635575.1 bacterium
GAAAGGGTATGTTTATATAGTTGTTTTTGACCTTATAAACATATTATACGAGGAGTGAATCTTATTGAAAAAGAAAAAAGATGAAATAACCATCCGTTCCAGCGCAGCGGAATACTTGACCTATGTCACCTCTATCGGCGATCAGCAGGACAGTATTGAAATGCGCTACGAGGATGAGAATATATGGCTGACTCAGAAGATGATGGCCACATTGTACGATGTTGGTTTGCCGACGATAAATGAACATATTAAAAAGATTTATGCAGATAGTGAATTAGAAGAGTCTGCAACTATTCGGAATTTCCGAATAGTTCAAACCGAAGGCTCACGTCAGGTGACTCGTGATACAAAGCATTATAATCTTCAAATGATTATCGCTGTCGGATTTAAAGTGAACAATGAGCGAGCAGTGCAATTCCGTAAGTGGGCCAATGGCATCGTGAAGGACTACACCATCAAAGGCTGGGTTATGGATGATGAGCGTCTGAAAAATGGTGGTTCTGTGCTTACAGTAGAATACTTTGATCGTTTGTTGGAGCAGATTCGTGAAATCCGTCTGTCTGAGCGCAGATTCTATCAGAAGATAACGGATATCTATGCTACAGCTCTTGATTATGATCGTACAGCAAAAACAACAAAGCAGTTTTTCACTAAGGTACAAAATAAAATGCACTTCGCAGTACACGGGCATACTGCAGCGGAGTTGATTTACGAGCGAGCCGATGCAGATAAGCCACACATGGGATTAACCACTTGGGCATCAGCACCGGAAGGCAAGATTGTAAAAAGTGACGTAAGTATTGCGAAAAATTATCTGAGTGACCAGGAGATACGATCTTTGGAACGTATCGTATCCGCTTATCTGGATTTGGCAGAAGACCGCGCAGAACGTCATATTCCAATGACAATGGAAGACTGGTCAAAGCGTCTGGATTTATTTCTGATGGCAGATGACCGTGAAGTGCTTCAGGATGCAGGTAAGATCACAGCAGAGATTGCAAAGGCAAAAGCTGAGACTGAATTTGAAAAATATCGTGTGGTTCAGGATAGATTGTTTATGTCGGATTTTGATAAGTACATGCTAGAGTTA
The DNA here is from genome assembly GCA_963635575.1 of bacterium. GTDB lineage: Bacteria > Bacillota > Clostridia > TANB77 > RGIG9151 > RGIG9151. The sequence continues at coordinate 1,091 of CAVHFU010000032.1, forward strand.
GAAGAGAATGTAAAGAAATAATGTCGTTATTGCGAGTTGGGACGGTTACGTTGCTATGTCGTGAATAGTGCCTCAAAGCATTGTAAATAAAGGAATTTTGAATTTTTAAAAATCACTTAGTACAACAAAATGTCATTCGCGTTTCGAACCATATTTCCCAAAACCACAAAAAACTTGAATTTGAGAAATAGAAATGGTATAATATGATAAAACACGGATAAAATAAATAGAGGTGAGTAATCATATGAAGATAATAGAACGAGATTATTTACAAAAGTTGATAAATGTAATAGGGACTCCAGATATAAAAGTAATAACTGGAGTTAGACGTAGTGGAAAATCAAAATTGCTAGAAATATTTGAAGATTATATAAGGGAAAATATTGAAGAACATAATATAATTAGTATAGATTTTAATTTACTAGAATTTGAATATTTGCAGAATTATAAAGAATTGAATGCCTATATTGAAGGAAAATACAGAGAAGGCAAAAAGAATTTTATTTGTATAGATGAAATACAAATGTGTGATAATTTTGAGAAAGCTATAAATAGTTTACATGCGACTGAAAAATACGATATTTATTTAACTGGTTCAAATGCTTTTTTGTTGAGTAGTGATTTAGCAACACTATTTACAGGAAGAACTTTTGAAGTCAAAATTTATCCTTTTTCATTTAAGGAATTTTTAAAATATTATGAATTTGAAGATGTAGACTCAGCTTTTGATAAGTATGTATTAGAAGGTGGCTTATCAGGTTCTTATCTATATAAAACAGATGAAGATAAATATAACTATATTTCAGAAGTATATAGAACGTTAATTGTGCGAGATATAATTAAGAGATATAAAATAAAAAATAAGGAATTATTAGATAATTTGAATGATTTTCTAATGGATAATATATCTAACATGACAACAGCAAGGAATATAACAAAAGAATTAAATTCTAACAGTACAGAAATTAATCATAAAACGATTGGCTCTTATATTAAATATTTATGCAATGCTTTTTTATATTACAATGTTAAGAGGTACGATATCCAAGGTAAAAAGTATTTAACAATGCAAGAAAAATATTATTTAGTAGATCAAGGATTTAAATATGCAAGGTTAGGAACAAAAAATATTAATTATGGAAGAATTTATGAAAATATTGTAGCAATAGAATTATTAAGACGTGGATATGAACTATATGTTGGGGTTTTATATGGTAAAGAAGTAGATTTTGTGGCGATAAAGCAAAATGAAAAAATATATATTCAAGTGTCAGATAATATAAGCGATGAGAAAACTTTTAAAAGAGAAGTAGATTCACTATTAAAAATTAAAGACGCATATCCTAAAATGATTATAGCTAGAACAAAACATGATAAGTATCAATATGAAGGTATAGAAATTATAGATATTGCGGAGTGGTTAGCTAATTAAATATTAAAAAGAATGGCAAACGGAAAGAGTTTAGAAACTGATATAGTAATACCCAAAAATTATTTATCTAAGGAGGAACTCGAAAGTTTAGAACTAGTAGTATCGGCTTTTCTGGATTTAGCAGAAAATAGAGCAAAAAACATATTCCAATGACAATGGAAGATTGGTCTACGAGAATAGATAAATTTTTATTTGACGATTTATTAATTATTTGTGATATAAGTATACGTAGCAAACGTTCAACTATTAAGAGTACGTATTAAGTAATAGTCAGTTATACCCAAATATATAAAAAGTAACTATTCATAATTAACAAACATATCACGTCGAGACGGTGTGCCAATTGGAGAGAGTATAGTGTAGTTATAAAAAAGGAGCAGATGAACATATGAAATTAGAAGATTATGTAACAAACATTCCGGATTATCCGAAGAAAGGAATTATATTTAGAGACATATCTGGACTTATAGCACATCCTGAGGCATTTTCGAACTCTATTGATGAACTTAGTAAGCTTATTGAAAACGAAGAATACAAAAGTTTCGTGTGTGCCGATGCAAGAGGCTTTATATTTGGGTCGGCTCTTGCATATAAAAACCATAAAGGTGTTATTATGGCTAGAAAAGCTGGAAAGTTGCCAATGGAAACGGAAAAGATGGCTTATAAGTTAGAGTACGGAATGGCAGAAGTCGAGATAGAAAAGTGTCTCATAAATAAAGGTGATAAGGTTGTCATAGTTGATGATTTACTTGCTACAGGAGGGACAACAAACGCAATTGCACAAATTGTTGAAAAGCTGGGTGGAGAAGTAGCAAAGATTATATTTGTCATAGAATTAGAAGGTTTAGGAGGCCGTGAATTACTTTCAAAATATAAAGTAGAATCACTAATAAAATACAAAGAAGAATTATAGTATGTAAACTTTATTTTTGGCAAAAATTATTACTTAATAAAAATCGTTGACCCTAATTAGTCAACGATTTTAAAATACATAGTTAGAAAGAAATACTTTAGTTATGCACGGATTATGATCGCTATAAACAATGCTATTAATATAATAGTACATACTATAATTAATGCGTAAGGTATCTCATATACCTCGACATTTATAGTGTCTGAACTTCCTAAAAGTGAAACTGTTACGGCAGTTTTGCCTTTTAATACGCCTGTAATCTCTCCGTTATTGGAAACGGTTGCGATACTTTCATCAGCACTAGTCCATATTTCTAAATTTTTGTCTATAATATTTTCAAACCCTTTTGGAATTGTAGAAATTATTGAAGTGATTTTTATACTTTCACCTTTTTTAATTCTCATGCTATCTTCTAATGAAATACTATACTCTATTTCCTTTAAATCTTCTTTTGGAATTGTAGAATATTCTATTATTTTCGGAACAATAACTAAATTTATTTCTTCCTTCGAGGTATCTAGAGGGATTTTGTTGCTGACACCTGCATCTAAAGTATTAATTTTCCCATTTAACAAATTTACGGATGCCTGATTAATTGTACCTGTAACAGCTGGGTCGTCTTTTTCACCACCAACATAAAATTTGTCTACTACGCCACCATTTACTGTAGTTACGGACTTATTAACAGTGCCACGATTAACAGACTGATATATTCCGACTTCTCCGCCATTTATTATTAGAAAAGTTGAATCTGTATAACCGTTGGAACCTCCTGCGGTTAGATAGGCATTTTTAAGATCACCGTTATTTATAATTATATTAGTGGATCCGGTATAGGCATAGCCTTGCCCACCACCCCAAGCACTATTAGTGATATTTCCACCGTTTATAGTAAGATTAGCCAGGTTTACGCGAGTTTTTGAATTTATCGGTTCGTCAGCTGTGCCACCCGAATAAATCTTTTCATTTATTTTTGCATATGCAGCACCTCCGGCGATTGCAGAGTTTACAGTTCCGTTATTAATTGTGACATTAGCTGTGTTTACTGTTGAAAATATTAAGCCTCCACCATATAACGATTCTGTTACATTTCCACCGTTAATAACTACATTTGATGTTTTTACTTGTGCGATAGAGCCTTCATCGGTAGACACACCTCCACCATAAATAAATGCGATTTTTCCGCTTTCCATTGTTATACTAGAGGTTTCATAATTCGAACCATTTTTTCCACCACCGAAAATATATCCACTTGAATTTAGGGTTTGAGTATTTTTCCCACTATTCCAAGTTACAGTAACTGTGTTTTCTGTTTCTCCGGAAGTGACCGTAATCGGAGTGCCATTTGCAAAAAAAGCTCCTGTTTCATTAAAACTTGCATCATATATAGGGGAATCTTGTGCATGGGAAATTGTATTAAAAGAAAACAAAACTGTAAAAGTTAGTATTAAGCAAAAGAATATTTTTTTCAATTTTCATTCCTCCTCACATATAAATAGTATTCATTCTTTTTGGATTTGTTTACATATTAGGCGGTGATTTCTGAAAAATGTATGCGTAAATAATAAGGGTAATTTGTCGAAAGATAATTGTTTCTTTATTGACTTTTTGTGATGGAAATTATAGAATTATATCGATAATGGAATATCAATATGAGGAGGCGAGAAAATGGACTGCGAGATTTATAAGTCTGTGCCTACTGCGACACTTTCAAGATTACCGATTTATTACAGATATCTAATTAAACTTCAAAAGTTTGGGGAAAAAAATATATCGTCGGCTAAAATTTCGTCCGATATGAATTTAAGTGCCGTTCAGGTAAGAAAAGACCTCGCTTGTGTGAGCAGTATTGCAGGTAGACCCAAAACTGGCTTTGATGTCGATGAGCTAATTAAAGATATTGCCTTATTTTTAGGGTATGACAATACAACAGACGCAATAATAGTTGGGGTAGGGCAACTTGGGAGAACCTTATTATCTTATGCGGGATTTGAGAATTATGGATTAAATATTGTTGCAGGGTTTGATGTGAATGAAAAAATTATTGGTAGCAAGGTAAATGGCAAGCTTATAATGCCTATTGAAAAATTAAAGAATTTTGCTGAGCGTATAAATGCACATATTGGCATAATTACTGTTCCATATCAAGAAGCACAAAAAGTTTGTGACGTGTTGGTTGAGGCTGGAATAAAGGCAATTTGGAATTTTGCACCTACACATATTTATGTGCCGGAGGGGGTAGTAATAAAAGATGAAGATATTGCCTCGTCGTTAGCTATATTATCCGGGCAACTAAAAGATTTATATAAAGGAGAGAGAGTATTATGAGAGATGTTAATGAAATGGTAAATGAGTTAGCAGTCAAGGCTGAAAAAGCTCTTAGAGAGTATATGCTCCTTGACCAAAAACAAGTCGACAAGATAGTTAATGCGATGGCATTAGCGGGACTTGACCATCATATGGAACTAGCCAGAATGGCTGCCGAGGAGACCAATAGAGGTGTGTATGAAGACAAGGTTATTAAAAATATTTTCGCTACTGAATATATATGGCATTCGATAAAAGATGAAAAAACAGTAGGAACTATTGAAGAAAATGAACTTGAAGGGTATGTTGAAGTGGCAGAGCCAATAGGAATTGTTGCCGGAGTTACACCGGTTACAAACCCAACTTCTACAACAATGTTTAAATCATTAATTTGTGCAAAGGCTAGAAACCCTATTATATTTGGATTTCATCCGTCTGCTCAACAATGTTCAAAAAGAGCTGCTGAAATCTTAAGAGAAGCTGCTGTTAAGGCGGGAGCTCCTGAGGATTGTATTCAATGGATAGAAGAACCATCTATTGAAGCGACTACTGCTCTTATGAATCATCCAAGTGTTTCTCTTATTTTGGCAACAGGTGGTGCCGGAATGGTTAAATCTGCGTATAGCTGCGGAAAACCTGCTTTAGGTGTTGGACCTGGTAATGCACCTTGCTATATTGAAACTACTGCAAAGCTAAAGAGAGCTTGTACAGACTTAATGCTTTCTAAAACTTTTGATAATGGTATGATCTGTGCGTCCGAACAGGCTGTCGTTGTTGATAGGGTTGTTCAATCAGCCTTTGAAGAGTATATGAAGGCGAATAATTGTTATTTCTTAAATGATGATGAAATCAGACAACTTACGGAATTTATGATGCCTGAGGGTAAACTTAATTCTAAAGTTGTTGGTATGCCGGCTAGTGTTATTGCAGAAATGGCGGGAATAAATGTAGATAGCAAAACTAAGATTTTAATAGCTAAGCTTGACGGGGTTGGACCTGAATATCCGCTTTCAAAAGAAAAGTTATCTCCTGTTTTGGCGTACTACGTAGTAGACGGATATGAAGAAGGTTTTGATGTTTGTAAGAGAATCTTAGATTTTGGCGGACTTGGACATTCAGCTATTATTCACAGCAATAATGAAGGGATTATTAAGAAGTTTGGCGAAGCGATGAAGGTTGGAAGAATAATTGTTAATTCACCTTCTTCACAAGGTGCAATTGGCGATATTTATAATACAAATACTCCGTCACTTACTTTAGGATGCGGTTCTTATGGACATAACAGTACGACCTCTAATGTATCTACCGTGAATCTTATAAATAAAAAGAAAATAGCAGAAAGAAGGGTTAATATGCAATGGTTTAAAATTCCACCGAAGATTTATTTTGAAAAAGATTCAATTCAATATTTAGAGAACATGGAAGGTATTTCTAGAGCATTTATTGTTACTGACCCAATGATGGTAAAACTCGGGTATGTTGATAAGGCATTATATTATCTAAGAAAAAGAGAGCAATATTGTCACTCAAAGATTTACTCAGACGTTGAGCCTGATCCGGATGTAGATACAATTATGCGCGGCGTAGCAGAAATGCGTGACTTTAAGCCGGATGTTATCATTGCTATTGGCGGTGGTTCTGCAATTGACGCAGCTAAGGGTATGTGGCTATTTTATGAGCATCCTGATGCTACTTTTGATGGACTTAAACAAAAGTTTATGGATATAAGAAAAAGAGTTGTTAAATTCCCTAATTTAGGACAATTAGCAAAATTTGTTGCTGTGCCTACAACAAGTGGAACAGGTAGTGAAGTTACAGCGTTTGCAGTTATTACAGATAGGAAGAATGGAAATATTAAATATCCTTTGGCGGATTATGCATTAAAACCGGATGTTGCAATTATTGACCCACAATTTGTAATGAGTCTACCAAAATCTTCAACAGCAGATACCGGTATGGACGTTTTAACACACGCACTAGAAGCATATGTTTCTAATATGGCTAGTGATTATACTGATGGTCTTGCACTTCAAGCTATGGACTTAGTATTTGACTACTTGAAACGTGCTTATGACCATGGTGAGGAAGATGAGAAAGCAAGAGAGAAAATGCATAATGCAAGTTGTATTGCCGGAATGGCATTTACTAATGCTTTCTTGGGATTAAACCACAGTATGGCTCATAAATTAGGAGGGGAGTACCACATTCCTCATGGTAGAGCGAATGCAGTATTGCTTCCGTATGTTATAAAATACAACGCAACAAAACCTACAAAATTTGCTACATTCCCTAAATACGAATACTTTGTTGCAGATGAGAAGTATGCGAAAGCCGCAAGATTTATCGGACTTGCAGGAAATACAACAGAAGAAAGTGTAGATAACCTAATTAAGGCTATAAGACAATTAATGAGAGATTTAAATATGCCGATGTCTATTCGTGAATGTGGTGTAGATGAAGACGTATTTATGTCGGGATTAAGAAAATTAGCTGAAAATGCTCACGACGACCAATGCACAGGTGCAAATCCAAGATATCCTCTTGTTGAAGAAATTATGGAGCTTTATAAACAAGCTTATTACGGAGAGGAAAATTAGAAAGGAGAATATAGTTATGGTATTGAAGGTTTGCGTAGGAAGTTCATGTCACTTAAAAGGTTCTTATGATGTTATTGAGAAATTTAAAGAACTGTTAAAAAAATATGAAGTAGAAGATGTAATAGAGTTACAAGCAAGTTTCTGTCTTGGACATTGCTCAGAGGGCGTTACTGTTAAGGCTGACGAGAGATTTATATTAAATGTTAATGCTGACAATGCAGAGGAGATTTTTATAAATGAAATTTTGCCGTCTGTAAACGGTTAGGAGTGAGAGCTTTATGGAGGAATATTTAGAATTTAAAAATGCAAAATGTAAAGACTGTTATAAATGCCTAAGAGAATGCCCCGTAAAAGCTATAAAAGTTGTGGATCACCAAGCTAAAATTATAAAGGAAAGATGTATTTTGTGTGGCAAATGCACTAAGGTTTGCCCACAAAATGCAAAACGAGTACACAGTTCTAAAGACGAAGTGCTAGAGTTAATAAGGAATAATAAAAAAGTTGTGGCAAGTATTGCACCTTCATTTGTTTCAAGTTTTAAAGTAAAAGATTTTTCTATTATGAAAATTGCTTTATGTAAGCTTGGCTTTTTCGATGCAGAAGAGACTTCAATCGGAGCAAATGTAGTAGTCCAAGAATATGAAAAGCTTTTAAAAAGTGGAAAGTATAAGAACTTTATTACGTCTGCCTGTCCGGCTATAAATAGGATGATACAAATTTATTATCCTAAAGTATTACCTTATTTAGCTCCTGTTGATACTCCGGCTGTTGTACACGCTAAAATGATTAAAGAAGCGGATAGTGAAGCAAAAGTTGTTTTCATAGGACCTTGCATAGCAAAAAAGATGGAAGGTAAAGAAAGCAAGGTTATAGATGGTGTATTGACTTTTGAAGAACTTTTAGAGTTATTTAATGAAAATAACATTGATCTGTCAATGATTTCTGATGTGTCTGTTGATGAGGATAAGAAGATTACAAACAGAGCGAAGTATTTCCCTATTAGCAGAGGAATTATAAAGTCTTTTGCTACATTACCTGAGGGGTATGAGTATATAGCTATTGACGGAGTTGAACGTTGCTTTGAAGTATTAAATAGTATGGATGAGCTTTCCGGTATATTCTTAGAGATTAATAGTTGTGCGGGAGCTTGTATAAACGGGCCTTGTAGCTTGACAAAGGAAAAGGAATGTATAAACTCAAATGCTACAATAAGGAACTATGTAAAAAAAGAATTAGAAAACAGTATCGGAAATGAAAAGGTGCAATATGACTTAGATTTTACTAAAGAATACGATAGATTAAGGGCTGGTGATATTCCGGGAACAGATAAGCAAATCGAGGCTATACTAGCTAAGACCGGAAAACTAAAACCGGAAGATGAGCTAAACTGCGGTGTGTGTGGTTATTCTACTTGCCGTGCAAAAGCTTGGGCGGTACTAAATGGATATGCAGATATTGATATGTGTCTTCCATATATGAGGAAGAAAGCGGAATCTATGTCATATGAAATTATTCAAAATAGTCCAAACGGAATTATAGTTGTAGATAATGAATTAAAAATTGTGGATATAAATGCGAAGGCAATGGAACTTGGCGGTATGATAGGGTATGATGTTAAAGGTAAATATGTCGTTGATTACTTTGAGCCGACCGACTTTGTGTTTGCACTAAATGATGAAAAGAATGTTATAAGAAAGAAAATGTATATTCCAAAAACAAAATCTTATGTTGAACTTTCTGTTACCTATATGAAAGAGCATAAGACTATGTTTGCAATTATGAAGGATATTACAAGTGGTGTAAATTATAACGAGAAACTAAATAGTGTTAAGCAAGAAACTTTTAAAACCACAGATGAAGTTATAAACAAACAAATGAGAGTAGTTCAAGAAATTGCATCGTTACTTGGTGAAACTACGGCAGAGTCAAAAGTGGCATTGCTTAAGTTAAAGAAGACCTTGCAAGAGGAGGAGGAAGAAGAATGAGCCTTTTTCTCGAATACGGATACACTTCTCTTAATAAAGTGGGAGAGGAATTGTGCGGGGATAATGTAGATATTGCAGTTAATGGAAAGTATACTACTTTGGTTTTAGCTGATGGTCTTGGAAGTGGGGTAAAGGCTAATATATTATCTACACTTACTTCTAAAATCTTATGTACAATGATTTCTAATGATATAGACATTGAAGAATGTATTGAAACAATAATACAGTCATTGCCTGTTTGCAAAGTTAGAGGACTTGCATATTCCACATTTTCTGTTGTTCATATAGATAATGAAGGAAAAGGCTATTTAGTTGAATTTGATAATCCACAAGCGATTTATTTACACAATAATAAGGCTTTGGATTTTGAAAGAGAACGACTTGATATTTTAGGAAAAGTTGTATATAAAACAGAAATTGAATTAGAGCCGTCCGATGTAATTGTGGTTATGTCGGATGGAACAGTTCATGCAGGAATTGGAATGCTTCTTAATTTAGGATGGCAAAGGGCAGAAATTATGGAGTATTTAGAGAAAACAGTTACTCCAAAAATGTCTGCTAGGTGTATAGCTTGTTTACTTGCATCTGCTTGTAATGATTTATATCTTGATAAACCGGGCGATGACACTACTGTTGCAGCTGTTAGAATAAGAGAAAATTCTCAAATTAACATTATGGTAGGCCCACCGGTAGATAAGTCTAGAGATAACGAGTATATAGGTGAATTTATGCATATGCAAGGTAAGCATATCGTATGCGGAGGTACAAGTTCTCAGATTGTTGCAAGATATTTAGGCGAAGAGCTTCATACAAGCTTAGACTTTTCAGATAAAGAAATTCCGCCTATTGCATTTATAAAAGGAATTGATTTAGTAACAGAAGGTGTCATTACAATTAGAAAGCTTCTTAGTATGTCTGAAAAATATTTAGATGTCAAAGATGTTACGCCTAAGTATTATGTAAAAAATGATGGGGCATCTTTACTGGCAGAAGCCTTATTTGAAGATGCAACAAATGTTAATTTTTTTGTTGGACAAAGTGTAAACGTAGCACATCAGGGGTTACCTATTGATACGACGATGAAGCTAAAACTAGTTGAGTCATTATCCGAGAACTTAAAGAAAATGGGCAAAGTTGTTACTGTTAAGTATTTTTAGGGGAGGTATATTATGAGAGTTCTTATAGCATCAGATATTCATGGTTCCGAGTTCTTTATGAGGAAGTTAATGGAACGATATGCAAAAGAGAATGTTGAACAACTTATTTTGTTAGGAGATTTATATTATCATGGCCCGAGAAATTCTTTGCCTGAAGGATATAACTCACAAAAGGTAGCGGACATCTTAAATAATATTTCGGACAAAATTTTATGTGTTAGAGGAAATTGCGATAGTGAGGTAGATGAGATGATTTCAAAGTTTCATTTTACTGAGAACTTGCAATTATATATAAACAATAAAAAAGTATTCCTCACACATGGTCATAAACTAGATGAGGAAAACTTGGTAAATGCTTATGACATCATTATCTATGGTCATTTGCATACCGGATTTATTAAAAAAGTGAAAAATACAATAGTGGCTAATACAGGTTCGGTGTCACTACCTAAGAACAAAACAGCCAATAGCTACATAATTCTTGATGATAACAGAATAGAGTTGAAAGATTTAGCAGGAAATTTAATTGAAAGTGAGGATTTTTAGGATGAAAAAGTTTGATACAAAAGTTCAACATCTTAAATATAAAGTTTTAAGGGAGGTAATAAAAAAGGCAGATGCAGACGATTTACAAAATGTCTATCGCGATGTGCCAAACATTGTAGTACCTGGTCCTAAGGCAAGTATGAGATGTTGTATATATAAAGAAAGAGCTATTGTTCAAGAAAGAATTAAAATGGCTCTTGGTGGAGACAAGGAAAATCCTAATGTTGTTGAAGTTATAGATATAGCATGTGATGAATGTCCAATTGAAGGAATGTTGGTGACACAAGCATGCCGTGGATGTATAGTTAACAGATGTACAGAAGTATGTCCTAGGGGAGCTATTAGCATTATCAACAAGAAGGCTGTAATAGACAAAGAAAAATGTGTAGAATGTGGCTTATGTACGAAAGCTTGCCCATATTCAGCTATTATTGCTCAAAAAAGACCTTGTGTAAATAGTTGCAAAGTTAAAGCCATTAGTATGGGAGAAGATAAAAAGGCTGTAATAGATAATGACAAGTGTATTTCTTGTGGTGCTTGTGTTTACCAATGCCCATTTGGCGCTATTGTGGACAAGTCTTTAATTATGGAAGTATTAAAGATATTAAAGGATTCTGACAATAATAAGAACTACAATGTTTATGCGGTTATTGCTCCTTCAATTGTTAGCCAGTTTAAGTATGCAAAAATTGAACAAATCATTACCGGTATCAAGAAGTTAGGATTCCACCATGTAGTTGAAGCTGCATTGGGTGCAGACATTACTTTATATCACGAATTAGGAGAGCTAAAAGAAAAAGGTGTTATGACCACATCTTGTTGTCCATCATTCGTTATGTTTATTGAGAAGAATTTCCCTGAATTAACTAAATATATTTCAAGTTCTGTTTCTCCAATGGTTGAGACAGCTAAGCTGATTAAGAGATCTGATCCTACTGCAAAGGTTATTTTCATAGGACCTTGTTCTAGCAAAAAACGTGAGTATAAGTTGCCTAAGACTGGAGGAGCTATTGATAGTGTTTTATCATTTGAGGAATTACAAGCGTTCTTTGATGCTAGGGAAATAGATATTGCATCATTAGAAGAATCCTCTTTAGATAATGCATCTTATTACGGAAGAATATTTGCAAAGTCAGGTGGTATTGCTAAGGGTGTACGTGAAATCGGAGAAAGTATGGGACTTGATGTAAAACCTGCAGTAATGAATGGAATTGATGAATGCAGAGCTAATTTATTAAGATTAAAAGCTAATAAAGCTGTTGAAAATTTCTTTGAAGGAATGGCTTGTGACGGTGGATGCTTAAATGGTGCGTTGTGCTTAAGCCATGGCCCTAAAAATGCAGCTGATGTAGATAAGTATGGTGAGGATGCTAAAGAAAAGAGCATAGATAATTCTGTAAGGTTATATGAAATGAGCCTTAAGAAATCTGAATAGAAGTTGGAAATTACAAATAAACTTCACAAAAAAAGTTGACAAAAATGGAATTATGTATATAATAGAAGATGTAAGTAAGGAATAAATGTTTAACCTATCCATTTTTTTGGAGGGAGGATGTAGTAAAATGGAGACTGGTAAGAAGAGGTATCCAAATATTTTAATAGAAGGAGAAAATCGTATGAAGTATAATAATCCGGAGGCTTTGGAAAGAAAGTTAAGAGGCATCATTGAGAAAAGACGTGAAGATGAAGCAAAGGTTAAAGAAGTTCCACATGAGGTGATGTATGACAGGATGGTTCAGGAAGCTGTTCTAGTTATTACGAGCCAATGGGAAACACAGTGCAAGTTTTATAGTATCGAGAGAGGTACTGAACTAGTAGCAAGGGCTTTTTTCGTTGTTGAAAATACACTTCACCTCTATAGTGATATTTTTGGGGTAATTAATCCTAAAACAGGAAAGAGTTGCTTTTATGAGGGATTTAAGTTTGAGTCTATGGACGAATTCTGGAAGTATGTAGAGGATGTTAAAAAGCAGCTTCCCGAACAAACGGGAGTTATGAAGAAAAGGAAGGAAAATACAACAGTATTTTCCGATGGGCCGGAGGTGCACGTATCCTTCACCTTTAAGATCGAATAAAAACTTTATACAGTTGGCGAAAGCCAACTGTATTTTTTTCTTTTTAAATATATTGAGGCAAACATAGTGGAATGATATGATGTAGAAGAATATTAAGGAGATGAATTAATATGTGGATTCTATTTGCAATACTTTCGTCTGTTTTTGCTGCTGCAACATCAATTTTAGCTAAAATTGGAATAGATGGAGTTAATTCTAATTTAGCTACTGCTATAAGAACAGTTGTTGTAGTTGTTATGGCATGGGGAATGGTTTTCCTTACAAATGCACAAAGTGGAGTAACTGAAATTAGTAAGAAAAGTTGGATATTTTTAATTTTATCAGGTCTTGCGACTGGGGCATCTTGGCTTTGTTATTATAGGGCTCTACAAATAGGGGATGTGTCTAAAGTAGCACCTATTGATAAATTAAGCATTGTAATTACACTGATTTTGGCGTTTGTTATTTTACATGAGGAGTTTACGACTAAGTCAATTATAGGTGCTGTACTAATTACGGCAGGTACATTTGCTATGATTTTTTGAAAATATGAATATAAAAGCGTTTTATGGGTAAGCTAATATGGAAATGTGAAGGTTATGTGAAAATTAGCACTCTATACTTGACAGTGCTAATCTTGATGATATAATTGGTAATGTAAGAGATAAGAAGATACCTCTTACAGAGAAAATTAAATATGTGCTACCTGAAATGGTGTCAACACATAAATATGAAAGGGAGAGATTTATATGATGATGATACCAAGAAGAAATGATTTTGATTTATGGAGTGATATGTTTAGAGATTCTTTCTTTACAGAGCATGAAGCTAAGATGATGAAAACAGATATTAAAGAAGAAAAGGACAGATTTCTAATAGACATTGACTTGCCAGGTTATAATAAAGAAGATGTAAAAATTTCAGTAGAAGATGGATACTTAAATGTTCAAGCAACAATGGATTCTAGTAAAGAAGAAAAAGGAAATGGTAAGTTTGTAAGAAGAGAAAGATATGTAGGAAGTTGTTCTAGAAACTTCTATGTAGGCGATGAAGTTAAGAGCGAGGAGATAAAAGCTTCTTTGAAAAACGGAATTTTGAAATTGGAAATTCCTAAGAAAGATGAGACTAAAAAGTTGCCTGAAAAGAAATACATTGCAATTGAAGATTAATGTGTTAAATATGCAGAGTTTAAAAAAACTCTGCATATTTTTTGTCATTTTATAGTCACTTAAATTTTGTATAGTTAAGTTATAATTAGAAAAGTTAGGTGATGAAAATGAGAATATTAGAAGAAATATCCACACATGCCGCTGGTGGAGATGCAATGGTAATTGTTTTAGAAGGAAAAGGAAGATTTACAATTGGCGGTGACATATATGTATTAGAAGAGAGACAAACAATCGTTATGCCTAAAGATATTCCTCATAGTGTTTTTGGAGAAGAGAAATTTAAAATGTTGCTTGTAGTTTCATTCTAGTAGAAAGTAACTATGGAATTTGGGAGCTGTAAAAAATGAGTTTTTACAGTTCTTTTTTTGTACTATTGACAGACACCCCTGAGGGGTGTACAATTTCCTTAGCAAGTAATAAGGAGATGATGTTTTGATGAGCTGTGAAAAGTGCAGTAAATGTCAGATGTGCCAAAAATCTACGCATAGGACAGACGAGGAGAAAAAGCAACTTACCAAGAGATTGAACATAATAGAGGGGCAAATAAGAGGAATAAAGCAAATGATTGAAGATGACAGGTATTGTGCGGATATATTAATGCAATTATCAGCCATTGGGAAATCTTTAGAAGGTGTTGAAATGCAAATAATGGAAAGCCATATATCAAATTGTGTCGCCTCCGAGATTAAAGCCGGAAATTCGGAAATAGTAAAAGAGGTAATGGAATTGTTTAGGAGATTAAGGTGATGGAAAAAATTTATATAAAAGTAGACGGAATAGGAAAAGTGCAAGCATCAACTATGTTGTACAGAGTATGATTATTTTAGTTGCAGGAATTTTAATGTTGCTAATGAGTTTGGTATAGATAAAAAATTAAATATAGGGAAAAATGAAATTGAGTTCTTATCGGAAAAAGAAGACAGTAGGTAATATGTCAATAGGAAAAAAATAAAAATTTTAATGAAATTTG